>JALSPY010000001.1 GCA_026985705.1 Hydrogenothermaceae bacterium
ATCAACCTTTTGATTGTCAACAAATACCAAACCAGCCATTATAAGTCTTTGGGCTTTTTCTCTACTCTCTACTAAACCTTTTTCAACTAAAAGTTTATCTAATCTTTCCTTTTTCTCTTTCATAACTTCTTTCTTAAATCCTCAAAAATTCTATCCTGTATAGAAAACATTAATTTAGCCTCTTCTTCACTTTTTTCATGGTCATACCCTAATAGATGTAAAATCCCATGTATTAATAATCTTAAAACTTCCTCTTTATAACTAAAACCAATTTCCTCAGCCTGCTTTTTTGCATAAGGTATAGAGATAACAACATCACCTAGAACCTTATACTTATATCCTAAAGGCTTTTCATTGATTGGAAAAGATAAAACATCTGTAGCTTTGTCTTTTCCTCTCCAGTTTTTATTTAACTCTCTAATACTCTTATCATCAGTTAATGTTATACTTACCTCTACACCATCTAAACCTAACTTTTTTAATATCTCCTCTGTTATACCTTTAACAAACTTCTTAGTTATATCCCTATCGTTTACTTCCTTATTTATCCATATTTTATTCATTAAAAACTCCTTTTAAAAAATTAACCAGATTAAAGTTATTACTGTTATTATCAATAAAAATGTAAAAATATTCTTTGCCAGCTCCTTTGTTCCAAAGAAATATATATATCCAAATTTAAAGAAACTGTTTGATAAAACTGCTAAGAGTATTCCCTTCACAGCCACATCCGTTTCTATTCTATCATTGGTAAAAAGTTTAGATATTGATAGAGTAATAGCGTCAACATCTATAACACCAGAAATTAGACTTGCTAAGTATATGCCTTTATTACCTAGATAAAAATCTAGAGCTTTAACAGAAAATACAATTAATGCATATATGAAACCAAACTGTAATGCTGACCTTATCTCAAACGGATTATTTATATTAAGATTACTACTATCTTTTGTGTAAATCTTTTTCTTCATTTTTTGTTTAAACCAGATTACCAATAGAAAACCTATGGAAGTTAAAACTAAAGGTAATGCTATTGATTTTGCTAACTCTACAGATATAATCCCAGCTAGAAAGATAACCCTAAAATTCATAATAGTCCAAGCTAAAGCTATTCCTAATGTTGCAGAGTTAACTAAAGTCGGATAATCTTTAGTCTTTTTTGCTAATTCATAGCTTACAGCTGTGCTTGAAACTAAACCACCTATAATCCCATTTAGCCATAAGGTTTTAGCCCCCTTCCATTTTAGAAGTGTATAACCTATAAAATCTAATGTTGATACGATAATAACCATCTTCCATATATCTTTTATATTAAATGCATTAAACCAACCAAAATTTTTGTCTGGGAGTATTGGATATATGACTGCAGTTATTATTATAAATTTTAAAATTGCTACAATATCCTCTTGAGAAAGTTTTTTGGCAAAACTCTCTAAAACATTCTTTGATGCTAATAAAACCGCAGTAATTACAGTTAAAACTGTTGCTGTATAAAATTGTTCAAAATAAACAAAAATTCCTATTATATAGGCTATTAGTATTGTTATTTCTGTAGTTATACCAACATCCTTTTGGTATTCAAGATAAAAATTTAAAATTGTGTATAAAACGATAGCACCAAAAGTGAAATAAAATACTTTGTCCCAGTAATTTTCATATATGTATGCTGAAAGTGTTCCAAGAATTGTTATAAGAGGGATTGTTCTAATTCCTGCGAAAGTTTCACCTAGTTTTGTTCTATGTTCCCTCTCTAAACCTATAATTAAACCTAATCCTAGGGAGAAAAAAATTTTAAAAATTATCTCTGAAGTTAAACTATCAAATGTTATATTCATTTTTCCTTTTATAAAGCTACATTCCTTTTAATTCTTTTTATTTTTAGCAATAATTATCAAAGAGATTTCTAAATTTTTATTCTCAAGCTTTTTTAAGGAGGCAATTACAATACTTTCCATCTCTTTAAAATTAACTTGGTTTAACCTTAAAATTATACGTTAAGAATTTTTTTAAGGATAAATTATTATACCTGCAAAATCCATATCAAAAGTTAAAATTATTAGCTTATTTTCTATAGAATATTTAAATATTTCCTTGTTAGATTTTCCTTTTAAAGATGAATTTTTAACATAAGTTGATTGAGGTTAAATTTTTAATAACTTCATAGCAAGATTGTAAGGAATGTTTTCATCAATTAGTAATCTCAACTAATTCTTCCTCTAACCTTGTAAGCTTAGAAGCGTATTTTATAGCTTCTAGGATTGCTTTTCTATTTAATTGTGGATAGTTATTTAAAATACTATCATTGATATTCTTATTTCCTTAAATATAAGTTTACCACCACACATATTAGGATTTTTTTCTATATATTTAAATTCTTTAATAAAAATCTCCTAAAAGAAATAAAGCCCAAAAGGGCTTAAGTTATTAATATAATCTGAAATGTCTCTGTAAGAATTTCTTCCAAGTCTCAGGAAGTTTGTCTATTTCCTCTTGAGCTATCTTTCTAACTACTTCCTCTATTCCTTTAATATCTTTATTTGTTCTTAATTTAACATCACAAACTTGAGGTTCTGTTATAGGTTTACCTATCTGACTAACTAGATATACATAGGCTTCCTCAACCTCTTCAATCTCATTCACTATTCTTTCAGCCATATCCATAGCAGCTGTATTGTAAATTTTTCCAATATGAGAAACAGGATTTTTTCCAGCTGCCGCCTCTAAACTCATAGGTCTGTATGGAGTTATTAAACCGTTAACTCTGTTTCCTCTTCCAACCTGTCCGTCATCTCCAGCCTCAGCAGAAGTTCCGGTCACAGTTATATAAACAGAGTTATTTTGTGGCTCATCAGCAGTATTAAGAAATACATTTACCTCTTTATCAGTTAAACTTTGAGCTATTTCATTAGCTATTTTTAACACTTTCTCTTTTTTATCTAGATAATCATCTAAATTTTCCACATACTTATCAACAAATGCCATTGCAATAGTTATTCTTATACTATTTCCATTTCTAACACCCATTATCTTTATGTCTTCTCCAACATATGGATGTTCCTTTTTAAACTCTTTATCATTTAATTTTCTTTCCAGTGTATAAACTATATTTTCTATATCATCAAATGGAGCATAACCTGTTCCAAAAGATGTATCATTGGCTAATGGTATCTCACCTTTTAATTGAAATCTCTCAAATAACTCAACTAAGTCTTTACTTCCCGGTTTTAACTTTGGATATATAATTATATGGTTTGCTATATCTAAGTTAGGAATGTTTTCCTTTAACCATTTATGAGCTGTTTCTATTGCTAATTCTTCAACAGGAAGTCTTTTCCCATTTATCTCATTTATAGCTCTACCTGTTAGATAAACTTCTATAGGAGATATAATCCTTCCACCTTTAAAATTAGGCTCTGCAACACCACCTATAAGTAAAGCTTTATCAACATTGTGGTGCATAATAGCTCCACATTCAGCTTTATACATTTCTGACAAAGCTATAGATAACTCTTCAGCTAAAGCATCACAAATTGTGTCTGGATGCCCTACTCCTTTCCTTTCAACTATCTCTACAGGTTGTTCTGAAACTTTAGGAAACTCTAAACTTCCTATCTGTATATTTGCCATAAAAAACCTCCAAAATTTTGTTAAAAATAACTAGATTATTATAAAACTTTAAAGGATTTATTTTTAGATAGAAAATTGGAAAGATAAAAGGGAGAAAGATAAAAGGGACAAGGAGAAATAAAGTATTTTTGATTTTTAAATTGGAATTAGAACATATAACCTGCCTCTACTCCATAAACATATCTATGGTCTTCAGGTTTTCCATTCCCATTTTGGAATAAAGTTGTATTTTTATCCATTTTTACATAACCTAGTTCAGCCCTTATGAAAGAGTTTTTAGTAGGTTTATAAGTTGGAGTAATTGTTATTGAGTATGCACTGTCTCCAGATATTCCATAGAGACCCTCATCTATAACATTTCCAGCATTGTTTACACTTTTTCCATCATTTACATACTCTAATCTGATAGGAACAGAGAGAGTTTCTGTTAAATTAGGAGTTAAATATAAAGCTATACCGTAAGCACTGTCATCAATTGATGTTGCTCCTTGATTTTTGAGATATTTTTTAGTATTGTCATCCATCCATTGATAATCAAAGTTTAATGCCACATCTAATGTTCCAAAGGAAGTGGATAAAACAACATCTACAAGGTTTTTATATCCAGCATAATCATAATATGAAATCGCATAGTCTATATTCATTAACTTTCCTAAAACTCCTACTGCAAAAGCTTCATCATATGTTATTGCTCCATTTCCAAATGGGTCTCCACTATCTTGATTATACTCAACATATAAACTTAAGTTGTCCATAGCTTCGTATGTAATTCTAGCACCTGCATATGTGACTGGTTGTCCATACCAAACCATACCAAAGAAGATATTCTTATTTTCATAAGTATGATAAAGCTCATAACATATGTTTGTAGGTAATACACCAGCATCTATAGTTAAGTTATCCAAAGGTCTAATGCTTACATATGCATAATCAACACCAAAATCTGTTGCAGTAGGTTGAGAAGGGTCAGGGTCTAATAAATCTGATTGTTCTGTTTGTCCTAAATCTGCAACAAATCCAATCGTATCATTAACTTTACTTAATAGTTCAATATCTATAGCTGTAACTTTAAAGTAATCCTTAGCTCCCGGGTCATTTTGATTATTAGTTTTATCTACCATGAAAAAACCAGCTGTTAAAGCACCTGTAAGCTCTAAATCTGAATGAGCTACAGTTAAAGTTCCTGCCATAGCTGAAGAGGTTAACAGTCCCGCAACTGCTAAACTTCCAATAACCTTTTTCATTTTTTAAATTTCCTCCTTCTACATTATATTAAGAACATTTAAATAATATATAGAAAAAAATTGTAAATTTGAATATTATCTTAAAATTTTAAGATAGTTAATAAATACTTACAAAATTGTCAAATTGTTAACACTTACCACTAAGTTTTTTTTGTATATAATAAATCTCAAAAAATAGATTTTAAAAGGATTAGAAAAATGGTAAAAGTAATTTTAGTTGATATAGAAGGGACAATATCTCCAATATCATTTGTAAAAGAAGTTATGTTTCCATATTCAAAAGAAAAACTAGAAAATTTCTTAAAAGAAAATTTCAATAAACCTGAAATAAAATCTATCATTTCTGAAATAGAAAAAATTGAAGGTAAAAAATTAGAATTTGATGAAGTTGTAAAAATTTTAAAAAAATGGATAGATGAAGATAAAAAATTAACTCCTTTAAAGGAATTACAAGGATATATATGGGAAGAGGGATTTAAATCAGGTGAGCTAAAAGCTCCTATATACGAAGATGCTTACAAAAAACTTAAAGAGTGGAAAGAAAAAGGTTATAAAGTATATATATACTCATCCGGTTCTGTAAAAGCTCAAAAACTATTCTTTAGTCATTCTAAATATGGAAATATTTTAAACCTGTTTGATGGGCATTTTGATACAAAAATAGGGAATAAAAAGGATAAAAATTCATATGTGAAAATTGCTAAAGAAATAGGAGTTAAACCTGAAGAAATACTATTTCTATCAGATAGTTTAGAAGAGGTAATGGCAGGTAAGGAAGCAGGATTAAATGTTATAAAGGTCTCAAGGGAAGGTGAAACAGATTGGATAAATAATTTAGATATAAAACAGATAAAAGATTTTTCTGAATTATCTATCTAGTGAACTACTACCGATTAAAATCGGTAGATTCTGTAGGGGTTTGTCGCTTAATGCGACCTTACCCTACACAGGTGGTCACCACACCTTGCTACCGCTATCTGACAGAAATTTACCTGCCAGACTTACGGCTACTTTCTCTTTTTATTGTTTTGTTTTTCTTCTTTACATATCCCGTTTAGTTTTCGTTGCAACACTTTTAGGACAACGGGATA
>JALSPY010000002.1 GCA_026985705.1 Hydrogenothermaceae bacterium
TAAATTCACAGGTGATAATAGAAACTATCATGATAAGGGAGTGTTTATAGCTATACCGTTAAGAATATTTAAATTTAAAGATACTCCGCAAACAGCCTATATGTCTCTCGCTCCATGGACAAGGGATGTTGGACAACTTGCAGGAAGACCTTTAAACTTATATAGAACAATTAAGAGAAAAAGTCCTTACTATATTAAAGTTAAAGCAGATGAAGAGGAATAAGATATAAAATATTTATTGGAGTTATCTAAATGGAGATGAAAATATCAGAAATAGCTAAAAAATTTAACGGAAAGATTGAGAATTTTAAGGAAGATTATATTATTTCTGGTGTTTCAAGTATAGATAGAGCTACGGAAAAAGATATAATCTTTCTAAAAGATAAAAAATTTTTAAAAAATTTAGAGAAAAGTAAAGCTAAAGTTGTTTTGACAAGTGAAAAATTAGATACTGATAAAACCCAAATAGTAGTCAAAAATCCTGAAGTTGTATTCTATAAACTTATAGATATTCTGTATCCAGATGATGATATAGAAGAAACATTTATAAGTGAAACTGTAAAGATAGGAAAAAATGTAAAACTAGGGAAAAATGTTGTAATAAAAGATTATGTAGTTATAGAAGATAATGTAGAGATTGGAGATAACACTGTAATATACCCATTTTCATTTATAGGAAAAAATACAAAAATAGGTGATAACTGTATTATATATTCTAATGTATCTCTATATAAGGATTGTGAAATAGGTAATAATGTTATTATTCATTCCGGGGCGGTTATTGGAGCAGATGGTTTTGGTTATTATGTGGAAAATGGAGTTAGAAAAAAGATAAAACATATAGGAAAAGTTATTATTAAGGATAATGTAGAAATTGGAGCAAATACTACAATAGATAGAGCTTTATTAGATGAAACTGTAATAGAGGAAGGAACAAAAATAGATAATCTAGTGATGATAGGACATAACTGTAAGATAGGAAAAAATACCGTATTGGTAAGTCAGGTTGGAATAGCTGGAAGTTGTGAAGTTGGAAATAATGTAATAATGGCAGGTCAAGTTGGAGTAGCAGACCATTTAAAAATTGCTGATAATGTTATCATTACTGCAAAATCTGGAGTTGGTAGGAATATAGAAAAGTCCGGAGTTTATGGGGCTAATATTCCTGCTATAGAGTGGAAAAAATGGCAGAGAATTTTATTAAAAATCTACAGATTAGCTGATAAAAAGAATAAAAAAGAGTGAGAAAACAAGAGATTTCTATAATCCCATCTTACCGGGATTAATTAAATTTTGGGGGTCAAATACTTTTTTTATTCCCCTCATTATATCCATTTCTTGAGGTTTAAACATTTTTTTCATAAAATTTGCCTTTGTTATTCCTACTCCATGCTCTCCTGTTATTGAACCACCATATCTTATTGCTAAATCAAAAACTTCTTCTACTGCCTTCTCAACTCTTGCTAACTCATCTTTGTCAAGTCCACTAATCATAAAGTTTGCGTGGACATTTCCATCTCCAATATGTCCAAAATTTACCATCTTTAGATTATACTTTCTTCCTATCTCCCTAAGCTCTGGTAAAGCTTCCGGTAGATAACTTCTTGGAAATACTATATCTTCGTTTATCTTAACTCTTCCAAGTTTTGAAACTGCGGGGGATAAACTTCTTCTAGCTTCCCATAACTTGTTAGCTTCCTGCTCTGTTTGAGCTACTTCAACTGTTGCACCGTTCATTTCGCATATTCTAGCAACTTCTTTTATCTCCTCTTCTAATGCTAAAGGATGTCCGTCAACTTCTATTAAAAGTAAAACTTCAGCATCTCTAGGTAATCCAAAATGTCCAAAATCCTCTACTGCATTAATAGCCAGTTTATCCATAAACTCTAAAGCTGAAGGTGATATTCCAGCTTTAAATATATCTTTAACTGTTTTTCCTACAGATGATATATCTTGGAATACTGCTTTAACAGTTTTAGCACTTTTAGGTTTAGGTATGAGTTTTAATGTTATTTCTGTAAAAATCCCTAATGTTCCCTCACTACCTATCAGTAGTCTTGTTATATCATAACCTGCTACATCTTTAAGTGTCGGTCTTCCTGTATGGATTACCTCTCCTGTATGTATTACAGTGTTTAATTCCATTACATATTCTCTTGTCACCCCATACTTAACACATCTTGGACCACCTGCATTTTCTGCTACATTTCCACCTATAGTGCAGAACTTATAACTTGCAGGGTCTGGAGGATAAAATAAACCTTTCTTTTCTACTGCCTGCTGAAGTCTGTAAGTTATAACCCCCGGTTGAACTCTTGCAATAGCATTTTCTTCATCTATCTCTAGGATTTTATCCATTCTTTCAAATGAAATTAAAACTCCACCTTTTACAGCCAAAGCTCCACCTGTATAACCTGAGCCTGCTCCTCTGGGGGTTATTGGAATGCCTTCCTGATAACATATGTTAACAATTTTTTGAACCTCTTCCTCTGTTTCAGGAATAACTACAACAGATGGCATCATTTTTATTCTTGTAGCATCGTAAGAGTAAAGTAGTCTATCCATATCATCGTCTAAAACTTTATGCTCTCCTAACTCTTTCTTTAAAATCCTTTTTATTTTTTCTGGAACTTCTATTCTCTCCTCTTGTTGAAGAAAAAACATTTTTTTTACCTCTAATTTGATAAATTTTTTGATAGATTAAATTAAAAGTTATATCTTTAGCTATAACCTTTATCAGTAAAACTATTCTTTATTATCCTCTGAAGATACCTTTATTACAGTTTTAACATTGCCTCTCGGGTTCCAATCTCCTATTACTTCTAAAAATCGTGGTTTTAATAGGTTATATAAATCATCGTATATTTTATTTGTAGCTTCTTCGTGAGAAATATATCTATTTCTATACTGATTTAGATAAAGTTTTAAAGATTTTAGCTCTACTATATACTTATCAGGAATATAATTTATTTTAATCGTTGCAAAATCCGGATAACCAGACCTAGGACACAGACAGGTAAACTCTGGAAAGGTAATATTTATATTATAGTTTCTATCTGGATATGGATTTTCCCAAGGAACGAGTTTTGCCTCTAAAATCTCCTTCTCACCGTATTTTAACTCTCTTTTCCCATTCATTTCTTAAGCCTCTAATTTTTTTAATATTTCATTAAAAGAGTTAAATATATAATCTGGTTTTAGCTGTTTTGCAAGCTCTATCTTTCCATAACCATATAAAACTAATCCTGTTTTTGTATTTGCATTTTTTCCAGCTTGTATATCCACTTCACTATCTCCAATAAGAATACTTTCTTCAGGTTTAGTGTTTAATCTATCTAAAGCATAATTTACAGGTTTATCTGAGGGTTTTTTTTCTCCAACAGTATCTCCACCAACAACTATATCGATATACTTAGAAAGACCTAATTTGTCTAAAATTCTATTTGAAACCTCTTCATACTTATTCGTTATAACTCCAACTTTTTTATTATTTTCCTTTAGAAATTTTAATAACTCCTCGGTATATGGATAGGGAGTTGTATAAACACATGGATTAGATAAATAGTAATCTCTAAACATTTTGGTAGCTTTTTCTATAATTTCATCGTTAATATTATTTTCTGTTAATTTTAAAACATCTTCCATCAATTTTTTTGCACCGTATCCAACATACTTTACAATTTCTTCTTTAGAGAGAGGCTCTCTATTTAACTGTTTTAAAGTATAATTAACTGCTTCAGCTATATCATCTGCAGAGTTTATTAAAGTTCCATCTAAATCAAAAAGAAATGTTTTTAGCTCTTTCAATTCTTTATTCCTATTTTCTGTATTACTCTGTATATCCATTTTTCCTCATTCTCCCTATCTTTCTTTTCTTTCTCTGTTTCTTCTTCTGGAATTATAAATATTACTTCATCTTTCTTCATTAATCCTAAATTCTCTCTAGCTAACTTTTCCACATAAAATCTATCTTCTTTTATATTTTTAATATCTTCTTTTAATTTTTCTTCTAATTTTAATAATTCTGCTTCTTTTGTTTTTAAATTTTTAAGCTCTTTTTCTTTTGTAATTAGACTTTTTAAGTTTCTATCACTAAAAAATAAAATAAAGGCAATATAAAGGGAAAAAAGGAGAGTTATAGAGTACATAATTAAATCAATTTTTTGTGTTTTTTTACTTATATTTCTTTCCCTTATCTTTCTAAAATCATGCTTTAAATCTCTTGAATACTTCTTTCCCTTTAAAGATGGCATCTTTTCCTAACTCCTCTTCAATTCTAATTAATTGATTATACTTAGCTATCCTATCTGTTCTAGATGCTGAGCCTGTTTTTATCTGACCTGCATTAGTTCCAACAGCCAAATCTGCTATAAATGTATCTTCACTTTCTCCTGACCTATGGGAAATAATATTTGTGTAAGCATTACTTTTCGCAAGCTCTATAGCATCTAATGTTTCGGTTAAACTACCTATTTGGTTTAGTTTGATTAAAACAGAGTTGGCTATATTTTCTTCTATTCCTTTCTGTATAAGTTTAGGATTTGTTGTAAATAAATCATCTCCTACAAGTTGAACTTTCTTACCTAAAACTTCAGTTAGTTTTTTCCAACCTTCGTAATCGTTTTCAGCTAAACCGTCCTCTATAGATATTATTGGATATGCACTTACTAACTCTTCGTAGAGAATAATCATATCATCAGATTTAAGCTCCTCTCCTTCAAATTTATACACTTTTTTTTCTTTATCATAAAATTCTGAAGATGCCGCATCTAAAGCTAATAAAATATCTTCCCCCGGTTCGTATCCTGCCTTTTCAATTGCTAGCATGAGAATATCTAGAGCTTCTTTTGTTGAGTTCAGCTCTGGAGCAAATCCTCCTTCATCTCCAACATTTGTAGATAATCCTTTCTCTTTTAAAACTTTCTTTAAAGTATGGAATATTTCTACACCTGCTCTTAAAGCTTCTTTGAAACTTCCCCCATAAACTGGGACTATCATAAATTCTTGAAAATCTAACTTATTATCTGCATGGGCTCCACCGTTTATAACATTCATTAAAGGCACTGGTAAAACTTTTGCATTTGTTCCACCTAAGTATCTATAAAGTGGTAAACCTAATTCTTCTGCTGAAGCTTTAGCCACTGCTAAACTTACCGCTAATATTGCGTTAGCTCCTAAATTAGATTTGTTTTCTGTTCCATCGAGCTCAATCATCATTCTGTCTATTTTTACCTGATTTGTGGCATCTTCACCGACTAAAACATCAGCTATTTTTACATTTATATTTTCTACTGCTTTTAAAACTCCTTTACCTAAAAATCTTCTTTTATCATTGTCTCTAAGCTCTAGAGCTTCAGTTTCACCTGTAGAAGCTCCACTTGGGACAATTGCTCTTCCAACAACACCACTGTCTAGAATAACTTCTGCCTCAACTGTTGGATTTCCTCTACTGTCTAAAACTTCCCTTCCTTTAACACTTACGATTATTGACATTTTTTGACTTCCCCCTATAAAGATTTACTAAACTTTTACAAAAAAAGAATAAACAAATTTATTTATTACTACAAGTTAAGAAAGAAGTTTGGTAATAGAGATTAGATATTATTAATATAAGATTAAACCAAAAAATTTAATGTAGATATTTTTCAAAAATTTTCTGATAAAACCGCAGAAGTTTATAATATTTAAAGTTAACCAAATTTATTCAGGTTTGAAAATGAGATATTCAAATGAAGAATTAGAAAAATGGGATAAAGAGTATTTTTGGCATCCTTTCACGCAAATGAAGGTTTACAGAGAAGAGGATAATGTTATAGTTGAAAGGGGAGAGGGAGTTTATATTTATGATATAAACGGAAATAAATATTTAGACGGTGTAGCTTCTCTTTGGTGTAATGT
>JALSPY010000003.1 GCA_026985705.1 Hydrogenothermaceae bacterium
TCCTTGGTATTTCACAAAAGACAGTAAGGGTAATATAGTTCCTAACGAAAGAGGTTTTGGATTATTAACTTATATAATGTGGTTAGGTTCTTGGGAAGTGAAACCACCTAAAGATTTTAGAATTAACATTAAAGCTTCTAACTCTGCTAAAGTTGAAGAAAATGGTAATAAAAACTTAGCTGAAGCTAAATAAAAAGGTTTTTGGGGTTTTCCTAAAAAACCCTGTATGGAGGTAGAAAATGAAAATTACAGAAAAGACTGTAGCTCTTCTAATTCTCTTTATTTTCCTATTTGTTGTAGGAACAATTATAGCAGTCAGAACTGTAGCCTATTTAGAAGCTGGTATGGCTGGTTCTGAATTGAAAGGGTTCCTAGTTGAAGTAATTGCTTATATAGTAGCTCTAACTGGATGGCTAGCTCTGTTTATATATTCATATATGAAGGGAGATTTCAAGGATATAGAAGGCCCAAAATATGAAATTTTAGAGTTAGAAGAAAAAATTGTTAAAGCAGAAAAAGAAGGAGGTAAGTACTAATGGCTAACCATTTAGAAAACACAAAAGCAGTAGATAAAATTACTTATATGACAGATGCAGTTCCAACTTGGTGGATGTTATTCTGGATAGGTTATATTCTGTTTACGGTTGCATATATAGTTTTTGATTGGATACCTGATTTCTTAGGATGGATGCAGGTAGTAGGACAAGGTCCTGATGCAGCAGATAAGTATATATGGGTTAGAGAATTAATGAGAAATTAGTTTTATTGAAAATTTTTTCTTTTTTCTTTATAATAATAAATAATTTGGAGGGGTGGCCGAGCGGACGAAGGCAGGTGATTTGAAATCACCCGAGGGTTAACAGCCCTCCGGGGGTTCGAATCCCTCCCCCTCCGCTTATTAAATCTTCATATCAATATCTTTAGAAAAATCTCTAACAAATTCTTATTAAGTTTCAATAAATTCTATATTCTTCTTAAGTTATTTTATTTTTATTATTTCAAAGTATTTAAAAAGAAAAACAAGACAGTATAAAGTATAATTAAGATAAGAAGCTTGTTTAGTAAATAAACAAGAAGGTAGGTTCATAGTATGTTTAAAAACTATTTTTTTTATAGAGATAAAGAGCTTTTCTGTGAAAATGTTCCTATAAAGGAGTTAGCTAAAGAGGTAGGAACTCCATTTTATTTATACAGTAAAAAGGCTATAGAGGATAAAATTAAAAGTTATAAAGAGGCTTTCAAAAATTATCCAACATTGATATGTTATGCTGCTAAATCAAACTCAAATCTTACATTATTGAAAATTTTCCAAAAGAATGGCTTTGGTTTAGATACAGTTTCAGGTGGAGAAATATATAAAGGAATTTTAGCAGGATTTGAAGCTAGTAAAATAGTTTATGCTGGTGTTGGGAAAACAGATGAAGAGATAAAATATGCAATAAATTTAGGAATTTTGTCTTTCAATGTTGAAAGTGAACAGGAAGTAGATGTTATTGATTACTTAGCTGGAAAGTTAGGCAAAAAAGCTAACATATCAATTAGAGTAAATCCTGATGTTAATCCTAAAACACATCCTTACATATCAACCGGTTTAAGAAAAAGTAAATTCGGAATAGATATAGATGAAGCTCTAAAAGTTTATAAAAAGGCAGTAAAAAGGAAAAATCTGAATGTTTTAGGGGTCCACTGTCATATAGGTTCACAGATATTAGATATATCTCCATATAGAGAAGCCGTAGAAAAAGTAGCTAATTTAGTTTTTCAACTAAAAAAAGATGGAATTGAGCTTGAATACTTTGATATAGGAGGAGGGCTAGGTATTAAGTATAAACCTGAAGACATCCCTCCTGAACCTAAGGATTTAGCAGATTTAATACTTCCTATAGTTAAAGAAACGGGATTAAAATTAATACTTGAACCGGGAAGGTCATTAATAGGTGAAGCAGGTGCTTTAATTACACAGGTAATTTTTACAAAAAATAAAAAGGATAAACATTTTATTATTGTTGATAGTGGAATGAATGATTTAATCAGACCTTCAGTTTATAATGCATATCACCATATACTAAGTGTTGAAAGAAAAGATAAAAAGGTAGTTGCTGATATAGTTGGACCGATATGTGAAACTGGGGATTTTCTAGCGTTAGATAGAGAAATAGATGATGTTAAAAGAGGTGAATACTTAGCAGTTTTAAGTGCTGGGGCATATGGTTCTTCTATGTCTTCAAATTATAATGTAAGACCTAGGGCTATGGAGATTTTAGTTGATGGTGATAAATTCTTTATTATTAAAGAAAGGGAAGACTACGATTATTTGATAAACAAAGAATTAAAACCTTACTGTTTTGTGAAAGATAATCTTTAATATTTGGAGGATTTATAAATGGAGCTTCTAAAAGGAAAAAAAGCTCTTATAATGGGTGTAGCCAACAATAAGAGTATAGCCTATGGTATAACAAAGGCTTTTTACGAAAATGGAGCAGAAATAGGTTTAACCTATCAAAACGAAAAAATTAGGAAGAGATTAGAAAAATTATCAACAGAGTTGGAAGTTTCATTTATTGAAAAGTGTGATGTTAGTTCAGAGGAAGATATTAAAGCTCTTGTAAATACGGTTAGGGAAAAATGGGGAAGTGTAGATATTATAGTCCACTCTATAGCTTATGCTAACAAAGAATATTTAAGAGATTACTACTATAAGGTTGATAAACAATCCTTTTTACAATCTATGGAAATTAGTGTTTACTCCTTTACAGCTATAGCTAGAGAATTTTTACCTATAATAAATGAAGGTGGAAGTTTATTAACTTTAACTTATTATGGCTCAGAAAAAGTTATTTATAGCTATAATTTAATGGGTGTTGCTAAAGCTGCCTTAGAGGCATCTGTTAGATATTTAGCTAGGGATTTAGGAGAGTTAAAGAAAATAAGAGTAAATGCTATATCTGCAGGTCCAATAAAAACATTAGCTTCTGCAGGTATAGATAATTTTTACAGTATCCAAAAAACCGTTGAAGAAAAAGCTCCTTTAAAGAAAACTGTAAGTATAGAGGAGGTTGGAAATACAGCTTTATTTTTATGTTCGGATTTAGCCACAGGAATAACAGGTGAAATAATATATGTAGATGCAGGTTATCATATAATTGGAATGTAAAAATATATAGAAAATTCCCTTTTTAACTTTTTCTCATCTCTTTTACTTTTAACTGATAAAAGACAATTACAAAACCAATTAAAATCATTAATAAAGAAACAATCTGGTTCCAAGTTAAATTTATTAGTGGAAGTGGTGGTGTTACTCCTCTCCAAAATTCTAATAAAAATCTCTCTAATCCGTATAAAATTAGATAACCTGCTAAAATTTCTCCATCAAATTTTTTGTTTTTATAAAGTATAAATAGAATTATAAATATCAAAAAATTTCCTATAGCTTCTGTCGGTTGAGTAGGATATAAAGGTATTCCAGATGGAGCTACTGTATCAGGATTATTTGGAAATACTATAGCTATATCTTTAAATGGCGAGTTTTCCGGGACAGGTTTTCCATAACAACATCCAGCACAGGTGCATCCTATCCTTCCAAATGCATGACCTAAAACAACAGATATACCGGCAATATCTCCAACCTTTAAAATAGGTAGTTTATATCTCCTTAATAAAAATATTAATACTAACGCACCACCTATAAATGCCCCAAACCAATCTATTCCACCGTTCCATATAGCTATTACATCAATTATGGAATGAAACTCGTTATGATGTTCTATAACATAAAAAAGTCTAGCTCCTACTATACCACCTAAAATTGAGTAAATGAAAAGATTTTCTACATAGATTTTATTCAGGTTTTCTTTTTTTGCAAAATATAGAGCAACTATATAACCTGCTATTAAACCTATAGCAACTAAAACTCCATAAGTGTGAATAGTAAAATTTCCAATTTTTAATAAATCAGGAAACATTACTATTTTGTCCTCATTAACTCTTTTTTAGCTTTCATATACTTTTCTAAAACCAGTCTTCTTTTTACAGGTGATAGATAGTTTATGAATGGAATTCCGTTAATGTGGTCTATTTCATGTTGTAAAACAATAGCTAAAAAACCATCTGTTTCTAACTCTATCTCTTTTCCTTCAATATCTTGAGCTAAAACTTTAACCTTCTCAGCTCTAGGAATTGTTATCTGAATACCGGGGAAGCTCAAACATCCCTCTGTAGATTGAACTTCTCCAGACTTCTCTACAATCTTAGGGTTGATTAAAGCTAACTTTATACCTTCCTCTTTTTCCTCATTATTTTCCCTTTTTGTTGTATCTATCACAATTATCTGATATGGAATACCTATCTGATTTGCAGCTAAACCTACTCCTTCTTCTTCATACATTCTTTTATACATTATGTCTATATACTCCTTTAATCTTTCATTAAAAAAATTAACTTCCTTCATCTTTTGCTTCAAAATTTTATCTGGCCAAGTCCTTATTCTATAATCCATCTTAAAACTCCTTTAATAAAAAAATAGAATTGGAAAAAATTAATTTTATACTAATAATAATATTCTATTTCAATTTTCAATTTCTCTAGATATTTGTAAAAATCTATTTAATAACCCATCTTTTAACTTTAGCTCTTTAACTTTTCCCTCTTCAATTATTTTTCCGTTTTCCACCACTATAACCCTGTCTACAACATTAAGTAAAGATAATCTGTGAGTTATCATTAAAACAGTTTTATCTTTAAAACTTTCTATTAATTCCTTCACTATCTTTTCCTCTGTTTCAACATCTAAAGCTGAAGTTCCTTCATCTATAATAAGTATCTCCGGATTTTTTAAAAATAATCTTGCTAATGCTAACCTTTGCCTTTCTCCTCCAGATAAAACAGAGCCTCTCTCTCCTAGTTTTGTATCTAAACCTTTAGGTAATTTAAAAATAAACTCAGCTTTAGCTTTCTTCAAAGCTTCAAAAAGCTCTTCCTCTTTAGCATCAGGTTTAGCAATTAATAAGTTATTTCTAACTGTATCATTAAATATAAAAACTTCTTGGGATAATACTCCAAATCTTTCTCTTAAAGAACTTATTTCAAACTCTGAAAGTTCTGTTTCGTCTATAAGTATTTTCCCTTTATAATCCTTTATTAGCCTTGGTAGGAGTTTTACTAATGTTGTTTTACCAGAGCCAGATAGCCCGATAATTGCTATCTTTTCTCCCTTTTTTATTTTTAGATTTATCTCATTTAAAATTTCTCTATCTCCAATTTTCACATAAACATTTTGGTATTTTATTTCTTTTTTTAAATCTTTAAAATGTTTTGTTCCACCTTTTTCTTTTGGAATGTTAAGTAAAGTTTGAATTCTTTCTATTATTGGAGTTATTCCCTTTAGATTTACTAACCCCCTCTGTAGTATCTGCAATGAATTTACTAGAACTAAAACACCACCTAAAAAGGAAAAAAACTGACCTGCTGTTATTTCTCCTTTTATAACTCTATATCCACCATAACTTATTATTCCCACAACACCTATATAAGCTATTATCTCTACTGAGCTTAAATATACTGTCTCGTATAAACGGCTTTTTACTTCTCTCTGAAATAGTTTTTGATTTAGGTTATAGAATATTTTTTGGAATACTTCCTTCTTAAAGAGTTTTACAGTTTCCAGTCCATTTAAAATCTGACTTAAATGTGCAGTAAACTCTGCCAAACTTTCCTGAACTAGTTTTGCATACTTTTTTCTTTTTTCTCCAAAATGATTTAATACTAATGCTAAAAACGGTATAACTATAATGAATATTAGAAACAGTTTCCAATCTGTGTATATTAAAAGTCCTATTATTCCAATTAT
>JALSPY010000004.1 GCA_026985705.1 Hydrogenothermaceae bacterium
AGGAAAAGGAAATGACCAAGTAAGATTTGAAACTTCAGTATGGGCTTTAGACCCAGATATAGAGGTTTTGGCTCCTGTTAGAGATTGGGAATTTAAATCAAGAGAAGAAGAGATAGAGTATGCTAAGAAGTATGGAATTCCAGTAAAAGCTACAAAAGAAAAACCTTACTCATATGATAGAAATCTTTGGGGAGTTGCAATAGAAGCAGGAGATTTAGAAGACATATGGAAGGAGCCACCTGAAGATGCCTTTGAAATAACTGTAAATCCTTTAAATGCTCCAGATGAGCCAGAGTATATAGAGATAGAGTTTAAAGAAGGAACACCTGTAGCAATAAATGGTAAAAAGTATGACCAGCTTTGGAAGTTAATATGGGATTTAAATGAGATAGCAGGTAAACATGGAGTTGGAAGAATTGATATGGTAGAAAACAGACTGGTAGGAATAAAAACAAGAGAAGTTTATGAAAGCCCAGCAGGACTAATTCTTATAAAAGCCTACGATGAAATAGAAGGTTTAGTTTTAGATAGATTTACATATCATTATAAACTCACACATATATCACAACCTTACGCAGATTTGGTGTATAACGGTTTATGGTTTTCAAAACTTCGTGAAGCTTTAGATGCTTTTACAAATGAAATAGCAAAATTGGTAAATGGAGTAGTTAAATTTAAGCTTTATAAAGGAAGTGCTACTATTGTTGGTAGAAAGTCTCCAAACGGTTTATACTTTGAAAATCTTGCAACCTACAGTCCTGAAGATGAGTTTGACCATAAGGCAGGTGAGTATTTCACTAAAGTTTGGGGATTACCTTTAAAAGTTTTTGCAAAAGCACAAAGAAAAAACAGATAAAATTCTCCCTTTTTTAATTCTTTTTTAGGTGAAATTATGATTGAAAATAATCTAAACTCTCAAAAAGAAAAAGAGAAATGGGCTTTTGGCTCCCTAATTCTTAATTCTTCTTTAACAGGATTAAAATTTATTTTTGCATTAATAACAGGTAGCTTATCCCTTATGGCTGAAGCTATCCACTCCTTTTCTGACCTTGTAGCTTCTGTTATATCTCTAATCAGTGTAAAACTTGCAAATAAGAAGACAGAGGAGTTTCCATACGGACTGTATAAATTGGAAAATATTGCATCAATAATAATATCTATATTCTTATTCTTTGCAGCTTACGAAATAATTAAAGAGGCTTTTTTTTCAAGGGAAGAACTCGTAGTTAGAAATATAGAGTATGCTATTGCTATAATGGTTATAGCTATGATTTCAACATTTATATACTCTAGACTAGAGTTAAGGGCTGCGGAAAAACTGAACTCTCCCGCTTTAAAGGCAGATGCTAATCATATATGGGCTGACTTTTTAGCTTCTACTATTGTTATTGTGGGACTTGTTGGAACATATTTGGGATATAATCTAGATAAGTATGCATCTATTATAGTTGCTCTCTTTATTGTCCATAGTGGTTGGGAAATTTTTACATCTGGATTAAAAACTTTATTAGATGTCTCATTAGATAAAGAAGAACTGGAAAAAATCCAGAATATAATTAAAAAATTTCCTGAAGTAAGAGATATTAAACATATTAGAGGAAGAGAAGCTGGAAGTTTCAAGTTTTTAGAGATAGAGCTTTTAGTTAATAATTCAAGTTTAAGAGAAGCTCATGAAATAGTTGATAAGATAGCATTACAGATAAAAAATGAAATTCCAAATATAGATAGTGTTTTTATACATTATGAGCCTGTTAGACAGAAAGGTTTGAAGGTAGGAATACTAACAGATAAAGATGGAAAGATAAAAGATTTTTCCTCTTCAAGAAATTTAAAAATTATTGATATAGATGAGAACTACAGAATAGAAAATATATCTGAAATAGAAACCTATAAAGATGAAAAAGATGTAAGTAAAAAAGCAATAAATAAGAATTTAGATATGATTGTATCTAAAAATCATCCATACGACTTTGAAGTTAGATGGGATTTAGCAAGGGCTGGTATCGTTGTATGGGAAACAGAAGAGAATAGTTATAAAGATGCTTTAGAGGAAGTTATAAAATCTTGGAAAAAATTTAAGGAGAAAAGAGGAAAGAGAGGGTAAATTATTTTGTTTGCATATATTTATAATCGTATGTTTCAGCCATAGTTGGAAGGATTATAGATTTGTCCCTTTTGCTTAAATAGATTTTTCTAACTGTATCAAAACCGTTATAACCTTTAAGGTAAACTTCTCCTATGTAGTATTTCTTTCCTTCATAAACCTTTACATCAGAAACCATATGCATACCTTTAACATAATCTCTTATAATTTTTTCAGCTTCTTTAATTGGGTATGTAGGTTTTATATATTCAGCTTTACTTGACACTCCACTAGTTGAAGCTGTATTTTTGCCGGCTGTTCCACAGGAAGCTATTATTAATGAACCTATCCCTAAAGCTAAAATAAATTTTTTCAATGCTTATCCTCCAAATATCAAGTTTTTTAGAATTATACAGAATAATCTTTTGTGTAAACAAACACTAACTATTTTATCTGTCTAATGTTTCATCTATCCAGTTTAAATAATTATTGGAACCTAAAATAATTGGCATAGCTATAATTTCTGGAACAGTATAAGGATGAACCTTTTTTACTTCTTCTTCTAATTCTTTAAATTTATCCTTCCTACTTTTGATAATTAAAAGATGTTCATCATCTTTCTCTATATTTCCATTCCAGAAGTAGACAGAGTTTATTTCTGAGGTAATATTTACACATGCACCTAATTTTTTTTCAACAATTAAATCAGCTATATTCTTACCTACCTCTAAAGAGGGAACCGTTATAAATATAACTATATATTTGTATTCCAATGAAAAAACCTCCTTAGTTTATTATTATTTTTAACATTATAATCTTTTTACAAATTTTATAAATTATCCTAAATACTCCATAAACTCTTTTATAAGTAAATCTGTTGATATGTTTTCTATCTCTGATTTTCTATGAATATTTACCAAAATAATTTCTGATTAATAATTTGCTTAAATCAATTTTAAGCTTATCTTATTCCTTTTTTATAATTATCTTTATTGGCAATGATTTATTGAAATTGTTTCTTCCTTTCCTTCCTTTGTTAATAAACTTTATCTAGGTTTTCAGTAAAATATTTATTTGTTGCAGTTATTACATATATACTTTTTACCATTTACTTGAATTTTAACAAATAAAATTAGGTTATTTTAAAGTATAATCTTTACTAAATCTGGTTGCATATCGTATTATTGTTAAATGTTTTATATTAATTTGGGAGAAAAGATATGGATGAAATTAAAAGATTAGAAGAAGAGATAGAAAAATTAAGAAGAGAATTAGAAGAAGTAAAAAAAGAAAAAAAAGAGCAAGAATTGTTAGAAAAGGATAAAATAGTTGAAGCTATAGATAAAACTGAGGAGTTTATAAAGAAAAGTATTTCTATTTTAGAAGGTGTAATAATAGGAAGTTTAGAAGGATTAAAAAAAGGTATTCAGGAGAAAGAAAATGGGAAATGAAAAACAAACTGCAGAAACACCTTTAGCTTTTGAAGAGCTTTTTAAGGATATAGACTTGAAGGATAGGGCTAAAGCCTATGTTCTAATAGAGGCTGAACCTGTAGAAATTCCCTATATACTTGAAGAGTTATCCAAAATAAAAAATGTCCTTTCTGCCGATGTTGTTACAGGTATTTACGATATTATAGTATTTATTGAAGGAGAAGACCAAAACGAGATAGGGAGAATTGTTATAAGAGAGATTAACTCTATAAAGGGAGTAAAGAAAGCTACTACCTGTATGGTTGTTAGAATATAAAGAAGGGGAGCTTAAAATGAAGATTAGAATAACTCCCTTTGATGCATTAATTGTTGTTGATATGCAAAATGATTTTATGCCAAATGGAGCTTTACCTGTTCCAAATGGTGATAAAATTGTCCCAATTTTAAATGAGTATATAAAACTATTTAACAAAAATGGTAATCCTGTTTACTTTACCAGAGATTGGCATCCTAAAGAACATCTATCCTTTAAAGATTATGGTGGAATATGGCCTACTCACTGTGTAATGGAAACGGAAGGGGCTAAATTCTATAAGGATTTGTTTATTCCAAATGATAATAAATTTATAATCTCTAAAGGAACCTCTAAAGATTTTGATGCATACTCAGGTTTTCAAGGAACTATACTAGATGATTTGTTGAAGGAAAGGGGAATAAAAAGGGTCTTTATTGGTGGTGTTGCGACAGATTACTGTGTAAAAAATACTGTATTAGGTGCATTAAATTTAGGTTATCAGGTTTTTGTGTTGGAGGATGGAATAAAAGGAGTTGACCTCAATAAAGGTGATGTTGAAAGGGCAATTAATGAGATGATGAGCAAGGGAGCAGTTTTTATAAATATTGGTGATATAAAAGATTAATTGATTTAAAGATTAAACATAAAAGATATTTACTTTTACTATTTAGAAATTTTAACTACTCTTATTAAGTTTTTGGAAAAATTTTTGGGAATTTAAAATAAAGGTTAGAAACCAATTATGAAAGAAGTTTGTTTATTTATTCATATCGTTTTTGCTTCTCTTTGGCTTGGTGGAATGTTATTTATGGTTTTAGTTTTAGCTCCATTTGTTCGTCATCTTCCTAACAGTGTAGAGATTTTTAAGAAGGTTGGAATAAGATACAGTATTGTAGGGACATTTATAGGTCTTCCAATTTTATTTATAACAGGTTTATGTAATATAAACAGTTTAGGATATAACTTTTTAGATATGTTTAAAGCTACTGCTTCAAACCCATATTTGTTTACTTTGAAACACAAAGTATATCTATTTTTCTTAACGTCTGTATTAGCTGTAATCCACGATATATTTTTAGGTTTAAGGTCTGATAAAAGTGAAAAGTATAGAAAAGGGGCTAGAATTATTGGAATTATAAATCTGATAATTGCATTAATAATTGTATATTTAGCTTCAAAACTAAGATTTGGTGGTTAATCTCTTACAGTTCAGGATATATTACTTCTATTTTTTCTATGGTAATCATTCCCTTTCCATTTAATATCTCTTTTAATTTTGGAATAACTTTTTCCAATTTATCCATCCTATCAACAATTTCTATAACGATAGGTAAATCTTCTGATAGAGTTAATATTGATGCTGAATGAATTTGAAATGAGGAGCCATAACCTAAAATTCCCCTTAAAACTGTTGCTCCTGCTATTTTATTTTCAAGTAAAAACTCAACTATATACTTATAGGCTAACTTCCCATCTATTCTTTCTCTTTCACTTAAAAAAATTCTTAATAACTTATACTCATTTTTCATAAAAATTTTCCTTATTTTTAGTTTCTCTATTTTTAATTTTAGCTTATATTAACTCGTAAAGTAATCTATTTACTCACTTCTATAAAAGTTTAACCATTTCTCGTATTCCATAACCAATACCTACTCTTAATATTTTTACTTTTCCTATACATCGGTATATGTTCCGACCAGCCAGCCTTTCTACCCCACTACGTTCAGACAAAACGTTGCAGATATGAAATATGCTTGTTATCTGGTAAGAACTTTCTATCCCACTACGTTCAGACAAAACTGCTAGCTTTTCTGGTGTAAAGTCTTGTTTCTTTGCCTTTCTATCCCACTACGTTCAGACAAAACGAAAAAAAAAGTTTAGGAATATTACAAAATAACCTTATTTTCCAATTTATAAAAAAAATAAAAAAACAGAGACAAAATAATAAAAAAAATGCCACTGGACAACAAACAATGAGTTATAAAGATTGTATAACAACTGTTTATATATTTGTAGATGAGACATCAAAAT
>JALSPY010000005.1 GCA_026985705.1 Hydrogenothermaceae bacterium
AGAAAGGAAGAAACAGTTAGATAGAATAGAGAAAGCCGCTAAGTATGGTAAATCTATCGGCTTAAATGTTTTTGCAGGTCATGGACTAACTTATACAAATGTTCAACCTGTTGCAAAAATAAGAGAGATAGAGGAGTTAAATATTGGTCATTCTATTATTGCGAACTCCGTTTTTTGGGGATTAGAAGAGGCAGTAAGAAAAATGAAAAGGTTGATTTTAGAAGCTAGAGGTGAGCTTTAAATAATGGAGCATATAGAGGTAGTAAAAACTTTCTATTTAGCTGAGCTGAATGATTATCTAACTTATAAAGAGTTATCAAACCATTTGAAAAATTCAGAATTAAGGGAGATTTTTAAAAAGATATCTTTAATGGAGCTTAAACACTCCAAATTCTGGGAAGATGTTTTAATAAAAAGAAATATTCCTTTACCAGAGCTAAAGATAAGTAAAATTAAGCTAAATTTATTAAAACTTTTTTCTAAATTTATAAATCCAATTTTTATTGTTTCCTTTTTAGAGATTGGAGAAAATAACACGGTAAAAAATTATTACAAATTTCTAAATGGGGAATTTTTAACAGATGAAGAGAAAGAAAAACTTAAACAGATAATTATTGATGAGTTAGAGCATGAAGCTGTTTTTGAAAAGGAAGCTGAAAAGTTAGGTGTTTCGAATATAAGAGATTTTATACTTGGTATGAATGATGGTTTAGTTGAAATTTTAGGTGTTATAACTGGAATGAGTGCAGTATATATTTATAAGCCATCTCTTGTTGCAATGTCAGGACTTATCGTTGGAGTAGCTGGTGCTTTATCCATGGGAATAGGTGCTTTTGTATCGGTTCGCTCCCAAAGGCAAGTTAATGAGGCAATAAAAGAAAAATTAGAGATTTTGTTTGATGTTAATCCTAAAGAAAGTTTAAAAAAGTTAAAAGAGAAGTTAGTAAATTCAGATATACCAGAAAGTTTGGCAGAGGACATTGCCAAAAAATTTGAAGGTAAAGAAAAGATTTTAAAGGGTCTTTTAATTAAAGATGTAGAGGAAAATGAGTTTAAATCAGCTTTATTTACAGGTTTTGCGTATCTAGTTGGTGTGTTTTTTCCAGTTTTTCCTTTCTTTTTTGTTTCAAACTCATTGATAGGATTACCTATAGCTATAGTATCTGCTGGTTTAATGTTAACATTGGTAGCTATATTTATATCCCTTTTATCTGGAATAAGTATAAAGAGAAAGATTTTAGAGATGGTTTTATCAGCTTTCTTTGCAGCAGGTGTATCATTTGGATTTGGTAAGATTATGCAGTATTTCTTCGGAGTGGAGGTTGGGGATTAAATGATAACTATAGATTACTCAAATATACTGAATGATAACTTAGGTAGTAATGAAGGATTAAATCTTCAAAATTTGAAAAATTTACAAAATCAAGCTAATAACTTTATAGAACAGATACAAGATAAAAGATATAAAGAGTATAAATTTTTAGATGTTATATACAATCCTGTAGATGAGTATATAAAAACTGCTAACTATATAAAGTCAAAATTTAAATACTTTGTTTTGATTGGTATAGGTGGCTCATCACTTGGAACTGAGATGTTAGCCCAAAGTCTTCTAGATTACTATTACAACTATAAAGGAGATATTAAGTTTTTTATTTTAGACAATATAGACCCTGATAAAGTAAGTCATACATTGAAAAACATAGATATAAGGGAAACTGTTTTTTATGTTGTATCCAAATCTGGAAAAACTATAGAAACTTTAGTTAATTTTAGTATAGTTTTTAAAAAGATTAAAGACTTATTTCCAAATAACTGGCAGGAACACTTTATTTTTGCAACGGAGGATAATAACAATTTTTTAAACAGATTTGGAAAAAAAAATAATATAAAAATATTTAATATTCCTAAGGATGTAGGTGGAAGATTTTCCGTTTTAACTTCCGTAGGTTTATTTCCTGCCTCTGTATTGGGAATAGATATAGAAGAGCTACTTAACGGTGCAAAGTATATAGATAAAAAATTCACAAATGAGAAAAACATATTAAAAAATCCTTTTCTTCTTCTAGGCTCCATATACTTTCTATTGGATACATTGAAGCAGAAAAATATTCTAGTAATGATGCCTTACAGTGATAAATTATGCTCTTTCGTTTCTTGGTTTAGACAGCTTTGGGCAGAAAGTCTCGGAAAGGAAAATATGGGTCAGACACCTGTTGAATCTTTGGGAACATTAGACCAACATTCCCAATTTCAACTTTATATGGACGGAAGGAAAGATAAAATTATCACATTTATAAATATTTTAAAACGAAAAACAGATATAAAAATTCCCGAAAATCTACCAGAAGGTTTAGAAATATTAGATAAACACTCTTTAAATCAGATTTTACATAAAGAATATTTAGGAATAAAAAATGCTCTAAAGTCTAGAGGAGTTCCAAACTTATCTATAAATTTGGATAAACTTACTCCTTATAATATGGGAAAGTTAATTATTACATACGAGTTAGCTACTGCCTTTGCCGGTTATCTATATGGAATAAATCCTTTTAATCAGCCTGCAGTAGAAATTGGAAAGCAGAATATATACAAACTTTTAAAGGAAGAAAACTATTCATTAATTGATAATAAAGAAACTACACTATATTTTTAAGTTTTAAAAGAAAAAATTTAAAAAGGTAAGATGCTTAAAGTTATTTCTAGGGCTATCTTAATTTTGATATTTTTGTTAATCTCATTTTCATTTGGTAAAGAGTTGATAATAGAGAGCAATTATCCTTTACCTCATAATAATCTTAGGGATATTTATAGAGAAACTAAAAATATACATTTAATAAAAAAGATATTAGAAAATAGTGGTGATTTTAATAATGTAGAGGTAATATCAAACAATAAGATAAAGGTTGAAAGGAAACTTCTATTAAAAACAGTTTATATAAAAGGTAATTTTTCTGTTTGGAGAAGGGATATTCTGTCTTCGGCAGGATTAATTGAAAATTATCCAATCAAATTAGATGAAATATATATGATACCTATAAGGATTAAACATTTTTATATAGAAAAAGGTTTTCCATTTGTTAAAGTAAAAATGAAAACTAAAATAGATAAAAATTTAGGAATAGTTAAGATTTGGATTGATATAGATGAAAACTATCAGTATGAAGTTGAGAAACTCAATCTTATTTCTGATAGCTTCTTATCTAAAAATTTGAAGGAAAAACTTATAAAAATTTCTCAATTGGAAGAGGCGACATTTAGTTATTCCAGTATAGATGATGCTATTGATAGTATAGAGAGATATTTAAAAGGTCTAGGCTATTTTGATGTAGTGGTATATTTTTTAGATTTTGAAAAGATTAAAACTTATCCTAAGCCCTTCAACATTATTTTTAAAAATCCTATAAAAGTTAACCTATATGTAGATACAGGGACAAAGTATATTTTTAAATTTAATGGTTGTAATGAAGAAGAGAAAAAAAAGTTTCTATATTTTGTTGATTTTTCTGAGGAAGGTTTCAGTCAATTCCTTTTAGAACAGTTAAAAATAAAAATACAGAATTACTACAAAGGTAAAAACTATCTTGATGCCAAAGTTAGTTATAAACTAGAAAAAGATATAAAGAATAATAGAATTTTCATTATTTTTAGTATAGATAAAGGTAAAAGATATAAAATAGGGAAAATCTATATAAAAACAGATGAAGAAGAACTGAAAGATTTTCTTAAGAAGATAGATAAAAATAAGTTTACTTTAGATAATCTCTATGGATATTTAGAACAGCTAAAGAATAATCTTATAAAGGAAGGTTATCTTAATGTTAAGTCAAATATAACAATCAACGAAAACAGAGAGAAAAAAATTTTTGATATTAATATTTCTTTCTTCAAAGATAAAAAGATTATTCTGGAAAAAATAGTTATAAAGGATATTCCAGATTTTAAAGTTGGGATAGACACTCCTAAAGTTTATAACTTTGCAGAATTGCAAGAATTGTTAATGGAAATGAAAGATTATATTAAAGGAAAAGGTTATTTAGATGGTGATGTTTATTTAGATACAATTCCTAAAGTTAAAGATAATAAGGTATACATTACCGCTGTATATCAAGGTAAGTTGGGAGAAAAATATAAAAAGTATAAATCTGCTGTCTATGGAACTTTTCATACTAAACCAAAATTTATTGTTAGAAATCTAGATGAAGGTTACAAATATTTCTCTCAAGAGTTAGAAGATAACAATATAAACTATTTGTATGAAACCTATCTTTTTAATTCAGTTTCAAGCTACAACTTCATAGATAGAAAAAATAAAAAAGTTTTGGAAAGTTATTATCTGAAGGAAGATAAGAGAGGATTATTGCAAATATCCATAGGTTATAACACTGAAGAAGAATTAAAACTTACAGGTTTATTAACTTTAAAAAATTTATTTAATTATGGATTTGAGACAACTGGCTATATAAACTTTTCGACTAGAAGAATTTTATCTAGAGTTTCCTTTGGAAGTAGATTATTTCCTTACAAAATATCTGCCTTTACAAATTTTTACAAAGATTATCAATATCACAGATTATTTGATAAGGATATAGAGGGTTATGGAATTTGGGGAGAAAGATACATAAATAAGTGGGTTAAGAGAAGTATAGATATAGAGAGAAATTACATTCAAATCAAAAATACGGATTTTAATCTAGGAAGATATGAAAGATATTTTATAACTAAGATTAGGTATACTATTACAGATAATCATAAAAACTCTAGAATTTTTCCTACAGGTGGCTACTACTTCACAGGTAGTTTAACAAAATATTTTGAGGATTTATCATATTTTAAGTTAGATACTTACTTTCGTTATTACTATCCTGTCTTAAAAAGAGTTGTGTGGACACAGGCTTTAAGTTTAGGTTATATCTGGGAAAACATAGAAAATATTCCTATCTCTGAAAGATACTTTATAGGTAGAACTGAAGGTTTTAGAGGTTTTGGATTTGAAGCTTTAGCTGGGAATAACGAAAAGGGAGGAAAGAGTTTTTTTGTCCTAAATAATGAGATAAGATTTCCTATCTTTTCTAATGCCATATATGGATTTGTTTTTATAGATATTGGAAATACATTTGAAGATGATAGAGAATTGAAGAAATTAAAAACTAGAGAGACTGGAGGTTTAGGTGTTTTGATACCTACACCTGCAGGTGCTATTCTTCTAGATGTAGCAAAAAAATTAGATAAAAGAAAAGGTGAAAGTCCATACAGATTGGAGTTAAGTATAGAACTTAGATTTTAATAATTTTGAAAAAAGTAAAAGCTTTACTTGTATTAAGTTTTAGTTGCCAATTTATCTCTTAAAAATACCACAGAATACAAAAGTTTCTCTAAAAAAATTGTTGCTAATAATTATATTAATATAAATTATATTAATACTGATTTATAGGAAAACAATTATTGAGTTAAGAATTTAATTTTTTAGGAGGTTAAATCTGTGGAAAGAATTCTTATCAAGAACGGTTTTGTTGTTGACCCTACTACAGATACAAAAGAAAATTTAGATATCTTAATAGAAAATGGAAAAATAACAAAAGTAGAAAAAGATATTACTCCCTTTCCAAATCTTAAAGTTATAGATGCACAAGATTGCATCATTTCTCCTTCATTTGTAGATATACATGTTCATTTTAGAGACCCAGGTCAAACTTATAAAGAAGATATTTACACAGGTTCCCTCTCTGCCGTAGCAGGTGGATATACAACTGTAGTATGTATGCCTAACACTATACCTGCTTTGGATGAACCATCTTTAATAAGATATGTTATTGAAAAGGGAGAGGAAGTAGGTTTA
>JALSPY010000006.1 GCA_026985705.1 Hydrogenothermaceae bacterium
CAGTTTCACCTACAAGGAAAAAGTCAAGTATTAATCTTTCTGAGCTGGAAGTATTTCCACCGATAACACTAAACTTATAAAAATCTAAAGCCTCTTTTATTCCCAGATAAACATCCTTTATATACTCTATATCTTCCTTTGAAATAGCTATAGATATATTAGCCCATTTTGGAAAACCACCTGAAGAGACTACATCACTAACATTTACAGATATAAGTTTCCAGCCTAAATCTCTACCTGATATTTTACTTTTTAAGAAGTGTATATTTTCCACTAAAATATCATTCGTAAATAATAACTTTTTATCTCTACAGTTTACAACTGCACAGTCATCGCCGAAACCAACTAAGACATCTTTATCTTTAATCTCCAATGTTTTAACAAGCTCATCTATAAACTTAAACTCGTTCACATTTATAAACTCATTATTTTTTCTTTTAGAAATTCAACAGTTAACTTAAACTTTCTGTCCTTTTCCATAGTTTTTTCAACCTTTTCTATTGCATTTAAAACTGTCGTATGATGTTTTCTTTTGAATGCTTTTGAAATATCTGTTAAAGATTTGTCCGTTAAATATCTAGATAGATACATAGCAATCTGTCTAGCCATACGAACATGTTTTTTTCTAGACTTTCCTAAAAGTTCATTTAGATTTACAGAAAAGTAAGAGGCAACTTCCTTCTGTATTTTTTCAATAGACAACTCTTCAACATTTTTTAACTCTAAAATATCTTTCAAAACCTCTCTAGCTAACTCCAATGTGATAGGTTTTCCTAATATCTCACTGTAAGCTTTAAGTCTGAATAGTGAGCTTTCCAACTCCCTTACATTTGTATTTATAGTTTTTGCAATTAGAAGTTTCACATCGTAAGGGATATTTAATCCTTTTTCTTTAGCTTTTTTAGAAATTATACTTAACTTTGTTGTTAAATCTGGAGCTTGAACCTCCACAACAAGTCCTGATGAAAATCTACTTCTAAGTCTTTCTTGAATACCTTTTAAACTTTTAGGTGGGCTGTCTGAAGATAAAATTACCTGTTTTCCTATCAGATATAAAGCATTAAATATATGATATAGCTCTATCTGTGTTCTCTCCTTTCCTTCCAAAAACTGGACATCATCAATTAAAAGTAAATCAACATTTTTATACCTCTTTCTAAACTCTAGAATATTTCCCTTTTGCATAAAGTAGATTAACTCAGACATAAAAGTGTCAGCTGTAGTGTAGATAATGTTAGCATTTGGATTTTTAGATAAAACATAATTTGCAGTAGCGTGTAAAAGATGAGTTTTTCCTAAACCTATCCCACCATATATAAATAAAGGGTTGTAAATTTTACCTAAATTTTCTGCTACCGACATACAGGAAGCATAGGCAACTTTATTACAACTACCAACTATAAAGTTTGAGAATTTAAACTTTGGATTTATATTTGTTAACACATAAGGTTTTTTTTCTATATTCTCATCAACTTCCTTTTCTTTTATCTCTTCCTCTTTCTCTTCATTAGAAACTATAAATAAAATATCCGTTTTTTCACCTAACAGCAGATTTGCACTTTTTCTTATATGCTCTTCAAAGTTTGTTTTTAACCAATCTCTGTATAGAGGATCCGGGGTAGATATATACAACTTCCCATCTTTAAACTCTGCCTTTTTTACACCACTTAACAGGTGTAACTTATTACTATCTAGTTTATCAGCCATCACAGATAATAAGTTATTCCATAAATTCAAAATATATCCCCCGTCATAAGAGAAATGATTAAAGATTTATTCTAATTATAACGAAAATTTAAAAGGGGGTATTATTTTTAAAAACTTTCTCTAATTTATACATATCTTTATCATAGAAATTTTAAGGAAATTTGACAATAATTTACTAAAGTAATATATTAAATTTTACTAAAAATCATTACTAACTAACTCTAAAGAGGGAAAAAATGCCATCAAAGAAAGATTACTATGAGATACTTGGTGTTAGTAGAAATGCTTCACAAGAAGAAATAAAGAGGGCATATAGAAGATTAGCAAGAAAATATCATCCGGACTTAAATCCGGGAAATAAGGAAGCTGAGGAAAAATTTAAAGAGATAAGTGAAGCTTATCAAGTTTTGTCTGACCCAGAAAAAAGAAAACTTTATGATAGATTTGGACATTCAGCTTTTGGTGGTGGGGGAACTGAAAACACAGACTTCAGTGGCTTTGGAGGATTTGGAAGAGGAGGTTTTGGATTTAATATAGATGATATTCTTAGAGATTTATTCGAGTTTAAAGATATATTTGGAGAAGCAAGAAGAGAAGAAAGAAAACAGAAAAAGTATAGAGCTGAAAGGGGAGAAGATATATATCAGACAATATCAATATCTTTGGAAGATGCTTATAAAGGGACAACCTTAACTGTAGAAGTCCCCAGATATGTAATATGTGATAGATGTGCGGGAACAGGTATAAAACCAGGTAGCACACCTAAAACATGCCCTCAATGTCATGGAACAGGTCAGATAACATACAGTCAAGGCTTTATTCATGTATCACAGATATGTCCAAGATGTAATGGAACAGGTGTTATAAGTGAGCCTTGTGATAAGTGTAATGGTAGAGGATTAGTTTTAAAAACTGAAAGTGTAAAAATAAGAATACCTCCCGGTGTGGATAACGGAACAAAATTAAGAATTCCCGGCAAAGGACATAGTGGAAGATTTGGAGGAGCAACAGGAGATTTATGGATAATTGTAAATATTAAACCTCACCACTTATATGAAAGAAAGGGAGATAATCTCTACATAAAGGCTAAAATAACTGTTGCTGAGGCTATTAAAGGAACAAAAATAAAAGTTCCTCTTCTAGATGGTAGAGAAGAAGAAATTACTGTAAAACCGGGGACACAGAGTGGTGAAACAATAAGAGTTTACGGAAAAGGAATGCCAAAATTAAAATCAAATGGATACGGTGATTTGGTAGTTGTAATTGATGTGAAAATACCTTCTATTTATGAGCTTTCTAAAAAAGGACAAAAAGCAGTTGAAGAGCTTTCTAAGGAGCTTAATATTTTTAACAGATTTGAAAAACCAAGTAAATAAAATCTAAAGGAAGGGGTAAATGTTATGAAAGGGGATAGAAAGAAAAACAAAAAAGAGCCTTTGTATATGATTGGAGCAGTTTCAAGAATGTTTAATATTCATCCTCAAACATTAAGACTTTACGAAAGGGAAGGATTACTAACTCCTTCAAGAACTGAAGGAAAAACCAGACTATACTCTCAGGAGGATATAGAAAAACTTGAGTTTATTCTCTTCTTAACTAGGGAGTTAGGAATAAATCTTGCTGGTGTAGATGCAATTCTCAGAATGAAAGAACAGATGGAGCAGATGCAAAAACAGATAGAGTACCTTTTAGAGTTTATTAGAGAGGAATTAATGAGAAAGTATGCAGGAAGTCCTGAGGAGCAAAAGAATGCTTTAATGAGAATACCTAAAGTTGAAATAATAAAATTAGAAGAATATATATATACAAATTATAAAAAAGATAATAACGGAGAGTAAAAATGCTTCACTACTTAGAAGTTATTACACAGAAAAGAACACATTTTGAGGATATTACAGAGGCAGTAAAAGAGATAGTAAAAGAAGAAGGAGTTAAAGACGGCATTTGTTATATATATGTTCCCCATACAACAGCAGGAGTTTTCATTAATGAAAATGCAGACCCAGATGTTAAATGGGATATAGAGAAAACATTAGAGGAATTGGTTCCGTGGATTAATGATTATAAGCATGTTGAAGGTAATGCGGCAGCACATATTAAATCTGTCTTAACAGGAAACTCTGTATTTATACCGATAAAGAATGGAAAACTTTTACTTGGAACTTGGCAGGGAATATTTTTTGCAGAGTTTGATGGTCCTAGAGATAGAAAAGTTATTATAAAAATAATGGAAGGTTAGTAAAGTTTGAAGGTAAAAATAGCCCAAATACAACATAGCTGTTCTAAAGATATAGATGAAAACCATAAAAAGGTTTTAGAGTTTATTGAGGAAGCTGGAAGTAAAGGAGCTAATATAGTATGCACACAGGAGCTTTATAAAACCCAGTACTTCTGTCAAGTTGAAGACTGGGATAATTTTAAATATGCAGAAGTAATAGATGAAAATAATCAAACTATAAAGGATTTATCTAAATTAGCTGAGAAATATCAGTTAATAATAATTGCCAGTTTATTTGAAAGAAGAGCAAAGGGAATTTATCATAACACAGCAGTTGTGATAGATACACATGGAAAACTAATCGGAAAATATAGAAAGATGCATATACCAGATGACCCACATTTTTATGAGAAATTTTACTTTACAGAGGGAGATTTAGGCTATCAGGTTTTCAAAACAAAATATGGAAATATAGGTGTTTTAATATGCTGGGACCAATGGTTTCCTGAAGCGGCAAGACTTACAGCCTTAAAGGGAGCTGATATGATTTTCTATCCTACGGCTATAGGTTGGCTACCTGAGGAGAAAGAAGAGTTTGGAAAAAGTCAGTATAACGCTTGGGAAACTGTTCAGAGGGGGCATTCAGTAGCAAATGGTTGTTTTGTTATAACAACAAACAGAGTTGGTTTTGAAAACACTCCTGATGGAAATGGTGGTATAGAGTTTTGGGGACAAAGTTTTATAACAAATACATACGGAGAAATCTTAAATAAAGCTTCTGTAAATAGAGAGGAAATCCTTTTAACTGAAGTTGATTTAAGGGAGATTGAGGAAACTAGGAAAGTTTGGCCATTCTTCAGAGATAGAAGAGTTTGCTCCTACAACGATTTAACAAAAAAATGGTTAGATTGATATTTAAAAATAAACTCTAAAAACGCTAATTTTTCAAATGATATAGTTCGTAAATTCTAGAAATTCTCTGTATAAGTTCAGAAAGAAGGTGGACACATACCTCCTTTTTTTATCTCTTTCGGTAGGTGTCCACTTCTTTTCTGAACTTATACATATAGAATAAATGATAAAATAAGAAAGTTTTATGTTTAATAATATGTAAAAATTTTACTGGTTTTGAAAATCAATCTAAAAAAGTCATTGAATTAATTTTATAATTTAAAATATCAAACTTAGTTGAGGTCTCATTTAATTGGTAAATAAGATATGTGTATATCCGGGGACTTTTGACCCTGTTCATTATGGACATATTGATATAGTAAAAAGGGCTTTGAATGTTTTTGAATATGTTATAGTAGCAATAGCTGAAAATCCGAAAAAAAAACCTCTATTTTCAATTGAAGAAAGAGTTGATATGTTTAGAAAATCTGTTGAAGAATTCTCTGATAGAGTTATCATTGAAGCGTTTAATGGTTTACTAATAAATTTTATGAGAAAGTATAATACTAAAATAGTAGTTAGAGGTGTTAGACTCTTTACAGATTTTGAGTATGAGCTTCAGATAGCTATGACAAATTATAATTTAGATAAGGTAGAAACATTTTTTCTTATGCCTTCCCAAGAATTAATACATATAAGCTCAACAATTGTTAAAGATATTGCATACCATCACGGAGATTTATCAAACTTAGTTCATCCATATGTTGAAAAAAAATTAAGGGAAAGGTTTAAGATATGAGAAGTATAAAAAATTTTTTCTTAGTTTTACTATTATTATTCTTATCAAACTGTGGATATAAAGCGATAGATTTTTCAGAGAGGAAAGCAACTGGAAAGTTAGATAAGGTTTTTTGTTTAGAAAGAATAAAAATGTCTTCTCCTGAGGCTAAATTAACGGACACACTTTACAGATATATATCCTCTGCTATTATATCTTC
>JALSPY010000007.1 GCA_026985705.1 Hydrogenothermaceae bacterium
ATTATCCTTACCCATCTGTAGCAGTATCTATAGCTGAATTACAGAAATATCCTTTCAGCAAGTTAGCAGAGATTACAATTGGAAATGAAGTTTTATTTATTTTAGGAATTTTAGGAACTATTTTATTTTTTATTAAATTCTGGAAAAGAGCATTATTACTAATTCCACTGTTTTTAATAGGTTTGATGGCTTTTAAGAATGGTCATAGATTTGTTATGTATCTAGCTCCGTTTATAGGTATAGGTTTAGGTTTTATTTTAGACTTCTTAATAGATTTTATGAGAGAACAGAAGAGAAATTTGATAAGATTTACTCTTATACCTGTTTTAACTTTATTGGTTCTATTTGTAAATCTGAATAGTAGTATTATTCATACTGAATTTCCTAAACTAAATAAAGATATTGCAGAAGAGTTTATTAACTTACGAAATATAACACCTACAAATAGTTGGATATGGAGTTGGTGGGATTTTGGATATCCTATACAGTTTTACTCAAACAGGGGAACATACTTTGATGGAGGAAGTCAAAATACCCCAAAACTTTATTATGTAGCCTATTCGTATACAACCTTTTCGCCAAAAGAAGCCTATAACACTATTATGAGTATAAGTAGCGTTGGAGTTAAAACTTTAGAGTATTTAAGAAAAAAGAAAAATATTCCAGTAGAGAGAATTGTTAAAAATGTTAAGGAAGGTAAATATATAAGAGCTATAAAAAATCCTGTTTACTTCCTATTCACCTATGACCAGTTAGGAAAGTTTTTCTGGATACATTACTTTGGAAGTTGGGATTTTAAGAAAAAAACTGGTAAACACAAAGGTATAAAATCTTTGACTGGATGTAAAAATGAAACTCCATATATATTAACTTGTTTTAAAGGCAGTTTAAAAGTTGATTTAAAAAGAGGCTTAATTATTCAGAAAAGATTACCCATAGATGATATAAAAAAAATAAAATTTATAGTTTTAAGGGACAGTAAAAGTTATAAAGTTGTTGATAAAAACAATGAAGGATTAGTTTTAGAAATTGTTAATGGTAAAGAAGGAAAAACTTTATTCTTACTAATGGATGAAGAAAGCTTTAATACAATGTTTAATAAAATGTTCATACTAAGGGATTATGATAAAAGATACTTTGAGCTTGTTAGGGATAATTTTCCTACTGCTGTATTATACAGAGTTAAAAATATAAATGAGGTAGATAAAAGGTGATAGATTTTTCAAAGATTAAGTTTGATGATAGGGGACTTATACCAGTTATAACTCAGAGTTATTATACAGGAAAGGTTTTAATGCAAGCCTATGCTAATAAGGAAGCAATAGAGGAAACATTAAGAAGCGGTTATGCAGTTTACTACTCCCGTTCTAGAAAAAAACTTTGGAAGAAGGGAGAAACCTCTGGAAACTTACAGAAAGTTGTAAAAGTAAAAATTGATTGTGATGGAGACAGTGTTTTATATCTAGTTAAAGATTATAATGTGGCTTGTCATACAGGTGAGGAAAGCTGTTTTTACAGAAATATAGAGTTTAATAAAGAAAATAAACCTGACCCTTATGAGATATTCCATAAATTATATAAGTTGATAGAGGACAGAAGGAAAAATCTACCTGAGAACTCTTATGTTAGTAAACTTTTTAAAAAGGGCTCTGATAAAATTATACAGAAAGTTGGGGAAGAAGCTGTAGAAACTGTAATAGCCTTAAAAAATAAAAATAAAGATGAGATAATTTATGAAACGGCAGATTTAATTTTTCATCTATTAGTTGCATTAGTAGATAGTGGTGTTAGAGTAGAAGATATACAAGATGAATTATTAAGAAGATATAAATAAAAGGAGATGAAAATATTATGAGTAAAATAATAGTAAAACATACAGAAATAACTAATCCAATGGAAATTATGAAGATTTTATCTAAAGAAGGTTTTCATAGTATTTTTAGTTGGTATGATACACCGGGGACATACTATCCTTGGCATAAACACGAAGAGTATGAGGTAAGATGGATTTATGATGGTGAGCTTATTATAGGCACTGAAGAGGATGAAGTAATTTTGAAACCGGGGGATAGATTAGATGTTTTACCTAACACTTTACACTGGGCAAAAACAGAAAAAGGAGTTCATTATATATCAGGCTCAAAATAATTTACTCTTTCCTGTTTTCCATTTCCATATAGTATATAATCCTAGCTCCAAAAAGAATTACACCGTAAGATATATACAACCATGCTAAAAAGGCAAATATACCACTTAAGGAGCCATATATAGGATTAGTTTTAGAAGATAAGATTATATATACAGAAAAAAGAGATTTTAAAATATACAGGATAAAAGATATAAACAAGGATATACCTTTTATTTTTCCTATGCTTATACCTTCTAATGGAATTAAAAATCTGTAAATAAATAAAACCATAAATAAATATGTGAGAAAATAAATTATAGTGGATATATTTGTGATAATATCCAATAGAGCTTTTAAATGTAAAACACCTAAAAATTTTTCAATATATATCCAAAGTTCAAAAGACATTATAATATCCAGAAATGTAGATATAAAAAGGTTAAGAATGTAAAGAAGTGTTAATATCAAAATAAACATGGGAATAGCAAAAAGTCTAATGAATGCAGATTTCTTTATAGATGTTTCCTTTTCAAAGATATAACCAAAAGCTGTATACATGGCAGTAAATATATTTGATGCAAAATAGAATGAAAATATAAAGCCTACTATTCCAAAGATAGCCCTTTTATTAGATATGTCTAATATAAAATCTAAAAACTCATTTGTTATTGATGGGAAAAATCTTTTGGTAATGTTAATAAAAAACTCCATATTAATGTTAAAAAAATAGGATATAAGAATTGTGATAACCATAAATAAAGGAACAAGGGACATTAATGTAAAAAAGGTTATTGCAGCAGCATGATAACCAAATCCTTTATTAAAGAAATCAAATAAAGAAAGAATAAAGTATTTAATAAATTTCTTTACTAAAAGGTTTGTTGATTTATAAAGTTTAAAAACTTTTTTATTTTCCACTTATTACTGTTCTTTTCTTAATAACTCCTCTAACTGTTCCACTTTCTCTTCAACTTCCTTTAAAATCCTTTCCCTATCAACATTATTAACAGTCGGAGAAACAGATTTTTCTGTTGTTATCTTGTTTAATTTAGATAAAATTTCATCTAAAGATGATTTAACCTTATTTGAAAGCTCAGTTTTACTTATCTTTTCTTGAAGAATAGCTATTCTATTCTTTAATTCCTCATTTCTTTTTGTCAGTAGATATGCACTTATTCCACCTAAAGTAGCTCCAACTAACATTAATAGAAATCTTCCTCTCATCTTAAACCTCCAAAAATTTTTTACTTAGATTTTTTAATTAAAAACACATTACCCTTAAATCTATATAAGATTTTATAATAAAAATTTAAAATTTACGAGGTTAGAAAGTTGATAAATAAAAGTATCATAGAAGAAATTATTTTTACTGGTAAAGTTTTATACGAAGAAAAGTTGGTAAACAGTCATGCAGGAAATATAAGTGTTAGAGAGGGAGATTATCTATATATTACAAAAACAGGTAAAATGTTGGGATTTTTAAAGGAAGAAGATATTATAAAACTGCCTATCTATAAAGAAACTGAAGAAGATAAGATAGCTTCTAGTGAATTAATAGTTCATAGGGCCATATACAGAAGCTCAAATTTTAATGCTATTATACATGCTCATCCTATATATGCTACAACTTTAACATTTTTTCTAGATAAGGAATTCATTCCAATAGATAATGAAGGGAAACTATTTATAAAAAGTGTTCCAATTATAGATGTTGATAATGCAAGTGGTTCTTTAGAGTTAGCAGATGCTATAGTTAACACAATAAGAAAAACAGATAATGGAGTGTATTTAGTAAAAAAGCATGGCTCTTTTGTATGCTCAAAAAATTTAAATTATGCTTTGAAACTTACTTCAGATTTAGAATTTTGCGGAAAGATTTACTATTTAGTAAAAATTAAAGATAAATTGATTAATTTATAGATTTTTAAGGGGCAAAGCCCCCTTTTATTGGTTATAAAGATTTAACACAAGATAAAACTTCGTCGTAGTTAGGCTCTTCAGTGATTTCAGGAACTAACTGTTTGTAAACAACTTTTCCTTCTGCATCAACAACAAATACTGCTCTAGCTAAAATTCCTTTTAAAGCTCCTTCTCCAATTAACACACCATATTTTTCCATATCTCTGTATCTGAAGTCAGAAGCAACTTTTACATTTTGAATGTTGAAGCTTTCACAAAATCTTTTCTCTGCAAAAGGTAGGTCCATAGAAACTACATAAACTTCAACATCTAATCCAGCAACCAACTCATTGAACTTTTTAGTTTCAGTTTCACAAACTGGTGTATCCAATGAAGGAACAGTTATTATTATTTGTGGTTTTCCTTTTGCACCACCTATAGTTATTTCTGATAAATCTGAAGCTACAACAACAGCTTCAGGAGCTCTATCTCCCACATTTAATTCAGGTCCAACTAATGCTACAGGATTTCCCTTTAAATTTACAGTTGTTGCCATTTATTTACCTCCACTTTTAATATTTCATTACAATTTGAAGAGTATTCTAAATTTTTTATTAAAAATATTTTATGAATTTTATCAAACAACAAAAAAAAATAATCATTTAAAATGAAAAAAACATTTTTTTATTTAGACAATTTACTCTTGAACCTTTAAAATCAACGGTAATCTATTTAAATTTAAAACTATCATAAATCAATTAAACATTTCCTAATAAAAATTATAAAATTTTGAGATAAAATAATGTAGGTAAATTCTTAAGGAGGTTTTTAATTTATGGCAGAAACAATAAAGGGAAAAATAGTTCAGGTTGTAGGACCTGTTGTTGATGTAGAGTTTGAAACGGAAGAATTACCCGAAATAAGATGGGCTTTAAAAACAGTAAGAACTGCTATTGATGACAAAGGAAATGAAATACAGGAAGAGTTATTTTTAGAAGTAGCTCAACACATAGGAGATAAAAGGGTAAGAACAGTAGCATATGGACCAACTGACGGATTGGTTAGAGGGCAAGAGGTTGAAAGTATAGGAGCACCATTACAAATACCTGTTGGAAAAGAGGTTTTAGGAAGAATATTTAATGTTGTTGGAAAACCAATAGATGATGGTGGAGAAGTAAAAGCTAAAGAGTATTGGCCTATATTCAGACCAGCTCCATCATTTGAAGAGCAGTCAACAAAGGTTGAAATATTTGAAACTGGTATTAAAGTTATAGACTTACTTGTGCCATTCATTAAAGGTGGAAAGGTTGGATTATTCGGTGGTGCAGGAGTTGGGAAAACAGTTTTAATGCAGGAGTTAATCCACAATATAGCTAAATTTCACTCAGGTTATTCTGTTGTTGTTGGGGTTGGAGAGAGAACAAGGGAAGGAAATGACCTATGGATGGAAATGAAAGAAAGTGGAGTTTTACCATACACTGCTATGATATATGGACAGATGAATGAGCCACCGGGAGTTAGATTTAGAGTTGCTCAAACAGGATTAACTATGGCTGAATACTTCAGAGATGTTGAAAAACAGGACGTCCTAATATTCATAGATAATATATTCAGATTTGTTCAGGCAGGTGCAGAGGTTTCAACACTACTTGGAAGATTACCTTCTGCAGTTGGTTATCAGCCAACACTTGGAACTGACGTCGGTGAAGTTCAAGAAAGAATTGCTTCAACTGTTAAAGGTTCTATTACATCTATACAGGCTGTTTACGT
>JALSPY010000008.1 GCA_026985705.1 Hydrogenothermaceae bacterium
GATGAATTACCGAAAAAAATCCCTAAAGAAATCTTTTATAAAGATGATGAGGATGTTAATAAACTGGTAGTTAAATTAAAATCTACAGGATTAATTGAGGAAGATTTAAGTCAAGATTTACTTTTAAATAATGAAATGCCTTTAGAAACTGAAAAGGAAAAAAAAGGAGCTGATTTAGACAATTTACTTTCCCAGTCTCCAGAGGATATAGAAGATTTATTAATGGGAGGAAGTATAGAGGAGGAAAAACTAAAAGAAGAAAAACCTAAGAAAAAGGAAAAAGAGGAAATAAAAGCGGAAGCTCAATCAAAACCTCCTTCAGATGAATTATTTAATGAAGATATTCCGTTAGATGAAATAGAAAGTATTTTAGAAGAGTTCTCTTTAGGTGAAGAAAGTAAAGAAAAGGAAGAAGTTAAACCTATAGATGAAGTTAAACCTAAGGAAAGTATTAAGAAAAAAGCAATTAAACAGGAACAGGAGGAAGAGTTAAACTTTAAGTCTGAAGATATAGAAGAGTTATTAGGTTTATCAGAGTTTGAACCTAAAAGGGAAGAAAAAGAAAAAATTCCTGATGAAACTAAGGAAAAAAAGGTTAAAAAGGAAGACTTTCTGGCAGATATAGAAGACTTATTAACTGTACAACATAAAAATAAAAAAGAAGAAATAATTGAAGAGAAAGAAAAAATAAAAGAAAATAACGAAGAGAGAGCATTTAAAACAGAGGATATAGAAGATTTACTTTCAGATATAGGGTTGTATAAAGAAGAGAAAGAAGAGAAAAAAGATAAAGTAGTGGATGAGGAATTAACTCAAGTTGAAAAACCTAAAGTTGGAAAGTCTACAGTTAAGGAAATAAGTGAACCACATATGACTGAAGAAACTACAATAGCTAAATCTGTTGTAAAATCCGGCGGAAGCATAAAATTAGAAATATCTATTTCTGAAGAGGAAATAAAGAATTTAATTGTTAAGGAAACTGTAAATAGAATGGTTGAAGAGTTAAAAAATGATGCGATTTTAAAGGAATTAATAGAGAATATTCAAAAGGATTTCATTGATAGAACTGAAAAAGAGCTTGAAAGTTTGAAGGAAGTTGTAAAAGTTGAGGTTAAAACGAAATTATTGAAAAAGATAGAAGATGATTTAAAAGAAAAAGTGAAGGAAAGCATTAAGAAAGATGTAATGGAAATTACAACAAAATTAGTAAAATATAAATTAGAACAGATTTTTGGTAAATAGATTTAATTTAGGTTTTTAGCTATAAAAAAGAAAGACTTGTATTTAATTTTTTCTTGACAAATTTATAAAAACAGGCTATTTAGTATTGTCATTTATAAGGTGGAGGAAGATATGGATTTAAATAAGATTAAAGAGGAACTTTTAAAAAAGAAAGCTGAAATATTAGACAGTTTATCTAAACAGAACACAGATGATTTAAATGAAAAAAGTGGTGTTGAAGATGCTGCAGATATAGTGGCAACTGAGTTAACAAGAGAAACTCTTTATAAATTATCACAGGCAGAAAGAGAAACATTATTCTTAATAGATATAGCTTTGAAAAAAATAGAGAATGGAACATATGGAATATGTGAGGAGTGTGGAGAGCCTATAGGGGAAAAAAGACTAGAGGCTATTCCTTGGGTAAGACTTTGTATAAAATGTAGTCAAAATGAAGAAACTATAAAGAGCTTCTCAAATAGAAATGATGATGTTTCATACTATCATATAATACCTGAAACAACATTTACTGAGGATGAAGATAACAAAAACTTTTCAGGATAATGTATGAAAAAAAGATTTTTAAATTTTTTAGTAGTTGCTTTTTTTATTTTTATATTAGATTTAATAACAAAAGAATTTGCAGAAAAGTATTTAGCTAATAAGATTATCCCAATAATTCCTAATTTTTTTAATTTGGTTTTAGTTTGGAACAGGGGAATGGCTTTTGGTTTATTAGGTAATGCTCCTGAGATTTTAAGATTTTTAACTCTAATTATAGCAACATTTATAATCATTATTATAACTATCCTGTACGCCTACAAAAATATAGATAACTTACCTAAACCTCAGTTTTACTCCTTAGCACTCATAACAGGCGGGGCATTAGGAAATCTATACGATAGGCTTTTTTTAGGAAAAGTCAGAGATTTTTTAGATTTTTATATTGGAAATTATCACTGGCCTGCTTTCAACATAGCTGATAGCTCAATAACAGTTGGAGTTATAATTTTTGTATTTTACGAGATATTTTTAAAAAAAAGAAACTTTAACTAGTAAAATTAATCTTAAAATAAGAGGCTTATTTCGGAGGCAATAAAAAATGATTGGAAATTTAATAAAAAAAATATTTGGAACAAAAAATGAAAGAGAAATAAAAAAATTAAAACCTTTCATTGAAAAAATAAACTCAATTGAAAAGGAATTTAATAATTTAACTAATAAAGAAATTAGAGAAAAAAGTTTAGCTTTAAAAAAGAAAATACAAAGTGATAAACATCTAAAAGAAGCTATTATTCAAGGTGAAATCGTAGATGAGTTAATTGAGGCTTTTGCATTAGTGAGGGAAGCTGCTAAAAGAACACTAGGTTTAAGACCGTTTGATGTCCAGTTAATAGGAGGCATTGCTCTACATAAAGGAATGATAGCGGAGATGAAAACTGGTGAAGGTAAAACCTTAGTTGCAACTCTATCTGCATACTTTAACGGCTTAACTGGAGATGGAGTTCATCTGATAACTGTTAACGATTATTTAGCAAAGAGAGACGCAGTTTGGATGGGAAGTATTTACAAATTTTTAGGTTTAGAAGTAGGAATAATTAACACAAACAGCGTTTCATATATAGTTAAATGGGTAGATGAAGAAAAGTTTCAGGAGGCTATAGAAAAAGACTTAAGAGTTTGGCCGAAAGATTATGAAGGTTTAATATTACCTTCTGAAAAATATAATATAGAGGCTAGAAAAAATTTCTTTACCACTACTGAGGATGTTGAAAGAAGAAAAGCTTATGAGGCTGATATAACATATGGAACAAACAATGAGTTTGGTTTTGATTATCTAAGGGATAATATGGTTTTTTCAAAAGAGCAAATAGTTCAAGTAAAAGGGCATAACTATGCAATAGTTGATGAGGTTGACAGTATATTAATAGATGAGGCAAGAACACCTTTAATTATCTCTGGTCCTTCAGGTGAAGATACATCAATATACTATCAGGCTGATGGTTTTATTAAAGAGCTAATAAACAAAGTAAAATCTGAAAATTTAGACCCTATAAAAAATGAGTATTACGAAGTAGATGAAAAAAATAAAACTGCCGTTTTAGTAGAAAAAGGAGTAGAGGAAGCGGAAAAATACTTTAACATAGAAAACCTATATGACCCTAAGAATATAGACTTATTGCATGCATTAACACAGTCCTTAAGGGCAAATCTCCTATTCCATAGGGATGTTGACTATGTAGTTAAAAATGGAGAGGTGATAATAGTTGATGAATTTACAGGAAGGTTAATGCCCGGTAGAAGATGGTCAGATGGTTTACATCAGGCTATAGAGGCTAAAGAGGGAGTTAAAGTGCAGGCTGAAAATCAGACATTAGCATCTATTACATTCCAGAATTATTTCAGAATGTATAAAAAGTTGGCAGGTATGACAGGTACTGCTGAAACAGAGGCTGAAGAGTTTAAAGAGATATATAATTTAGATGTTTTAGTCATTCCAACTAACAAACCTATACAAAGAAAAGACCATCCAGATAGAGTTTACAAAACAAAAAAGGAAAAATTTAATGCAGTTTTAGATTTAATAGAGGCTGAACACAAGAAGGGAAGACCTATATTAGTTGGAACAGTATCAATAGAAACATCAGAGTATCTTTCAAAGCTCCTCAAAAAGAGAGGAATTCCACACAATGTTTTAAATGCAAAACATCACGAAAAAGAGGCAGAAATAATAGCTCAAGCCGGAAGATTAGGAGCTGTAACAATAGCTACAAATATGGCTGGTAGAGGGACAGATATTCTGTTAGGTGGTAATCCTGAATTTTTAGCTAAAGAGATATTAAAGGAAAAGGGAAAAACTCCAGAAGAGGCAACAGAGGAAGAGTATAAAGAGGCTTTAAAAAAAGCCCAAGAGATAACTGCAAAAGAAAAAGAGAAAGTAAAAAAACTAGGTGGCTTACTTGTAATAGGAACAGAGAGACATGAAAGTAGAAGAATTGATAATCAGTTAAGGGGTAGAGCTGGAAGACAGGGGGACCCGGGAGATAGTATATTTTTCTTATCACTGGAAGATGATTTATTAAGGTTGTTTGGTGGAGATAAATTAAAAGCTATTATGGATAAACTTAATATTCCTGATGATGAGCCTATAGAGAGTGGGTTGGTAAGTAAATCTATAGAGAACGCACAGAAAAAAGTAGAAGGACAAAACTTCCAAGCTAGAAAGAGACTTTTAGAGTTTGATGATGTGATGAATAGACAGAGACAGGCTATATACTCACTTAGAAGAGAGATTTTAGAAGGTGCTAACTTAAAAGACGAGATATGGTTATGGCTAAATGACGTTTTATTAGCTTATCTAAATAGATTTGCCCCCGCAGAAGAATACCAAGAAAAGTGGGATTTAAAAGGATTAGAAAGATTTATCAATGATTGGTTAGGGGTAAGTATTACCATAGATACTGAAAAAGAGTGGGATAGAAAAGAGTTAGAGGAGTATATACTTACGGAAATTGAAAAATTCTATAAAGATAAAGAGGAGAAGTATGGAAATACCTTAATGAGAGAGTTTGAAAGATACATCACTTTACAGGTTTTAGATAATTTATGGAAGGAACATCTACATATGTTAGATAGATTAAGGGAAGCAGTGTATTTAAGAGGATATGCACAGAGAGACCCATTAGTTGAGTACAAAAGAGAAGCTTTTAACCTATTTGAAGATATGTATTTCAGATTGAAACAGCAAACTCTGGAATATCTGTTTAAAACAAATATTCTTACAGAGGAGCAGATAGAAGAGGAAGTAAAAAAACATGATGAAGAAACAGACAAGATTTTAGAGCAGAATAAAAAATCTGAAGAAAGTGATGAAGACAATTTAAAGGAGAAGAAAAAGAGAAAGAAGAAAGAGCTTTTAGTAAAGTATAAAACTAGAATGGAGAGAAGAAAGAAAAAAGATAAATAGGTAGAGAAAAATAAGATGAGTGTTGAGATAAAGAAAAAAAAGAAAAAAGGTATTCCAAGAACTTTGATATACGAAATGAGGTATGGTTCTCCAATCTACTATAAGGATTACGATAAAGTCCTTACTGGAGAGAAAACTCTGGAGGAAGTTATTGGTAGTAGTAAACTACAGGCACTGTTAATATGGCTAATTCTAAAATTTTTAACTAAAAACATAGATACAACTAAGTATTATCTGTTGACAAACGAAGTAGGATTTCAATGGTTTCCTAGAAATTGGAGAAATTTGGATATAGCTATATTTGAAAAAGATAAACTCCTAAAGGAAGGTGTTAACGATAAATATGTAAAAACACCACCAGAGGTAGTTATAGAGATAGATACAAAAGCTGACTTAAGAAAGTATGGAGACTTTATGAATTATGCAAGGGAGAAAACACAAGATTTATTAAACGCAGGAGTAAAAAAAGTAATTTGGTATACTACCTTTGACAAAAAGGTAATGGTGGCTGAAAAGGGGAAAAGATGGTTTATCACAGATTGGAATGATAC
>JALSPY010000009.1 GCA_026985705.1 Hydrogenothermaceae bacterium
AGCCGCTGTTAAAGCAGCTTTAATTGTTTCTAAATCTCTCATCTCCCCAACTAAAATTACATCAGGGTCTTCCCTTAAAGCATATTTAAGAGCATTAGCAAAGCTATGTGTATCAGTTCCGACTTCCCTCTGTGCTACTAAAGATTTTCTATGTGGAAATAGGAATTCTATAGGGTCTTCAATTGTGATTATATGATAAGGAAAGTTTTTGTTTATATAATCTATCATTGATGCTAATGTTGTAGTTTTTCCTGAGCCTGTAGGTCCAGTTACTAACACTAATCCCATCGATTTATGACATAAATCTTTAACAGATGGTATTAGACCAAGCTCTTCCATAGGTTTAATCTCATAAGGAATTCTTCTCAAGGCAGCAGCTACAGTTCCCCTTTGTCTAAATACATTAACTCTAAATCTACCTACACCTTTTATTCCTATTGAAAAATCAACTTCATTTTCAGTTTCAAAATGTCTTTTCTGTTTTTCATTCATTATTGAGTATATGAGCTGTTGTGTATCTCTTGGGTATAAAGTTGGGTAGTCAGTTATATACCTGATATGACCGTCTATTCTAAATGTAGGTGGTGCTCCTACCGTTATGTGAATATCTGAAGCATTCATACTTAAAGCTTTTCTAGCTATCTCATCAATTGTTAAAAAACTTACATCTTTTTCTTTAGTAGCCATTCCCTTACTCCTTTTTGTTTAATAAGCTTACAGAAAATTTATAATTAAATTCATAAAAATTCTACTTCATTAATACCCTTTCCACTTCTGCTAAATCGGTGATACCCTTTTTTACCTTTAATAAGCCACTTTGATACAATGTTCTCATTCCCTTTTTTACCGCTAATTCTTTTAATTGAGTTGCATTTGCTCCATTTAGAATAGCTTTTCTAATATCATCATCAATAACCAGTATTTCATGAACTGCAGTTCTTCCTTTATAACCTGTTTTATTACATTTTTCACACCCTTTAGGATTATGAATATAAAATTGAGCCTTTTCTATATCCTTGTCTGAAAATCCTAGACCTTTCCAAAATTCAGGTGGATAAGGGGCAGGTTGTTTACAGTTATTACATAATTTCCTTATTAATCTTTGGGCTAAAATTAGATTAACAGCTGTCCCAACTAGAAACTCTTCTACACCTATATCTATAAGTCTTGTTATAGAGGATGGTGCGTCGTTTGTATGTAATGTGGAGAAAACTAAGTGTCCTGTTAATGCTGCTTTGATTGCAATTTCTGCCGTTTCCCTATCCCTAATCTCTCCAACTAGTATAATGTCCGGGTCCTGTCTTAGGAATGCCCTTAGTGCAACTGCAAATGTTAGACCTATTTCTTCTCTTACCTGAACCTGATTTATTCCAGGAATTGCAACTTCAACAGGGTCTTCTGCAGTAGATATATTAACATCTTCCTTATTTCTTTCCATTAATGCAGTATATAAAGTTGTTGTTTTACCTGAACCGGTAGGACCAGTCACCAACACCATTCCCCAAGGGCTGTATATAGCTTTTCTTATTTTTTCTAAATCATCAGACTCAAATCCTAAATCTTCAAGTTTTAGCCCTAAATAAGCCTGTGCATCCTGAATTCTCATAACAACTTTCTCACCATACACAGTAGGCAAAGTGGAAACCCTTAAGTCTATAGGTTTCCCATCTATTTTTATTCTTATTCTTCCATCTTGAGGAATTCTTTTCTCTGCTATATCTAGATTTGCCATTATTTTGTATCTAGCAACTAATGCATCTTTAATACTCGTTGGAAATCGTTGAACAGTTCTTAAAATACCATCAACTCTATATCTTATTCTTACCTCTTTTTCAAAAGGCTCTATATGTATATCTGAAGCCCCCATTCTTACAGCATTAACTATAATTAATCTTGAAGCTTTTACTATAGGAGCCTCCTCTGCCTCTACCTCTAATTCCTCTACTGTTTCTTCCTCTTCTGTAATAGTTTCTTCTTCTATGTTCACTCCTAAATCTATACCTTCCATAATTTCTGAAGCTGAGGTTTGTGTAGCTAATTCATTGAGTAAATCCATTACCTCTGAAAGTGTAGCAACATAAACCTCTATCTGCTCTATACCTATAAACTTTAAATACTGGTTAATATCCTTATCTACAGGATTAAAAGCGGCTATTAGAGCAGTTCCTCCTCTATAATCAAATGGAACAAACTTTTTCTTCATCATATAGGAATAGGAAATTTTTTTTAAAACTTCATTTTCCTTATTTAATGGATTATCTGCAGGGCTATAAGGTTTCAGGTGAAAGAATTTTACAAAAAACTCCTTTATCTTTTCTTCATCAACTATTCCATTATCTATTAAATCCTCTAGAAGTTGTGTAAACTCTCTGTCTCTGATATCTCCAATTTCTTTTAATTTTTCTGGTTTAACTAATCCATTTTGAATTAATAATTTTAGAAAGGCTAAAGTTTTCTTTTGTTGTTGATTTTGAACTTCCATAATCAATACCCACTAAATTTTTAATCTAATTATATTTTATATCTATTTACTATTAACTTTGTAAATTTAATGTTTTGTAAAAACAAATATAAAAACGGAAATAAATGCTCCTATAATTGTGGTTTTTATTTGTAAATTTTTCTTTTGAGGGAAGAATAAACCTAAATGGACTAAAATTCCATAATAAATAAGCATTCCTACTAATCCAAACTCTCTAGGTTGTGTAAGCCAATGTGTATTTTTATAAACACTAACCCAAATAGATGATGCAACTAAAGATAAAGTTAAAGATATAAAAATTAATATATTGGTTTTAAATACTAAATTTTGAATTGTCGTTAAAGATATAGATAGTTTAGATATAAAGAAGGAGTTTAAATTTTTTGCTTTTAAATCTCTCTCTAAAAAGAAATAAATTAAGGCTACTATAAATGAGAAGATTATCAATCCTAGAGAAACTGTGGAAAATATTATATGTAAATGGAACCATATATTTTTTAAAGAGGTTTTATCTTTTATGTATGTATGAGGAAGAGTTAAAGCTACTAAAACTGTGTTTATTGTAGATACAAATGAGCTTAATTCCTTTAATTTTTCCTTGTATAAAAAAACAAAAAAGTAAAAAATTGTCATCAGTATAAATGCTAAGAAAAATGGAATATCTGAATGTGTAGAAATATAAAAGGTTTTTTCTTTAATATCTCTGATACCAATATAAATAATCTGAGTTATATACCCTATTCCTAAAGCTGAAAAACCTATCTTTTTTAGAACAGTTTTTCTATTAAATAGATATATCCATAAAATTATTGATGAAATCAAATAAAAAATAAGTGAGGCTATTACTAGTATTTCTAACATTTACTTTTCTCCGCTGTTTTAATTTTTGCCTCCAGATATAGCATTAACTATCTTTATACTGTCTTCTGATTTAATTTCTTCAGTCTCAGGAACAACTTCCCCATTTTTAACAACAAAAGCATATTCTGGAGATAGCCCTAAAGCTTTAAGTAAATCTATAGCTAAAACTTTTTCTTTTTTTATTGTTAAAACTTTTTCCTTTCCTCTATATTTTACTTTCAATTCCACAGTGTAATCTCCTTTTAGTATATGTTTCTTCTTAATATTATCTAAAACTTCTTTTTTATTTTTTCAATCTAAAAAAAATTATACATTCTTAAGTTATTTACCTTTTATTAAAGATTAAAGATTTTGATATAGATATAAATATTAATAATATTAATTTTTGTATAGATTATAATTGTAAATTTAAAATTATTAACAGGTATGGAGCAAATATAAATTTGGATAAACTTTTAAAGTAAGATATTTAGTGTAAACACTAAAAATTTTAAAGAAAACCTACTGAATTAGGTGGGAAAATGTTAGCGAAAAGAATAATTCCATGTTTAGATGTAAATAAGGGAAGGGTAGTTAAAGGGGTAAATTTTGTAAACCTTATAGATGCAGGAGACCCTGTAGAGATAGCTAAAGCTTACGATGAAGCTGGAGCTGATGAGTTAGTTTTCTTAGATATTACTGCCTCTGCGGAGGATAGAAATATAATTCTTGATGTTGTTAAACATACCGCTGAAACGGTTTTTATGCCTTTAACTGTAGGTGGTGGAATAAAAAATTTAGATGATATAAGAAAACTTTTAGAGAGTGGGGCAGATAAAGTTTCTATAAATACTTCAGCTGTCAAAAACCCATCTTTAGTGAAGGATGCGGCAATAAGATTTGGCTCATCTACTGTAGTTGTTGCAATAGATGCTAAAAAAGTCGGTGAAAACAAGTGGGAAGTTTATATAAGAGGTGGAAGAACTCCAACAGGTTTAGACGCAATAGAGTGGGCTAAACAGGTTGAAGATTTAGGAGCTGGAGAGATTTTATTAACATCAATGGATAAAGACGGAACTAAATCTGGATATGACATTGAGTTAACAAGGGCTATAAGTGAAGCAGTATCTATACCTGTAATAGCTTCAGGTGGTGCTGGGAAAAAAGAACATTTCTTAGAGGCATTTGTCGAAGGAAAAGCAGATGCTGCTTTAGCCGCATCACTCTTTCACTTTAAAGAGTTAACTATATCAGATGTAAAAAAATATTTAAAAGAAAATGGAGTGGTTATCAGAGAAGTTTAGGGCTACTTTTCAATCGGTAGCCCTTCTTCCTTCCAAGCTATAATACCACCGTTCATATTGTAAACTTTAAAACCTAAATTAGAGAGTAATCTTGAAGCTACTACACTTCTATTTCCACTTCTACAATAAACAATAATCTTTTTATCTTTATACTTTTTTAACTCATTAATCCTATTTCGTAGCTCATTTAAAGGTATTAGGATAGAACCTTTTATATGTCCATCGTTTTTATACTCTTCCTCTGTTCTGACATCTAAAACTATTATATCTTTATCATTTTTAATCATTTCATAAGCTTTTCTCGGAGAAACTTTTTCAAAATTTGCAAATATATAACCTTTCATATATAGAAAATAGATGACAAAAAGAAAAACACCAGCTCCTAAAGCTATATCAAATTTAGATATTTTAAATTTTCCTTTAAAAGACAAAATTAAACCTCCTGTAATATTTCTAAACCTTTATCTCCTATATCTTTTCTATAATGAGCTCCTTCAAAATAGATTTTATCAACTGCAGAATAACATTTATCTTTGGCTTCCTTTAAAGTTTTTCCTGTAGCTGTTATAGTTAAAACCCTTCCACCATTAGTTATTAATTTACCATCTTTAATATCTGTTCCAGCATGAAACACAACTATATCAGGGTCTCTTTCTGCCTCGTCTATTCCAATAATCTCCTTTCCCTTCTCATACTTATCTGGATAACCTTTAGATGCCATTACAACACCTAAAGCATAATTTTCACTCCACACAGGTTTAACTTTATCTATATTTCCTTCCAGTATATCTAGAATATGCTCTACTAAATCACTTTCTAATCTTCTCATTATAGGTTGGGTTTCTGGGTCTCCCATTCTAACATTAAATTCTAAAACATTAACCCCTTTACTTCCTATCATTAAACCTGCATATAAAAACCCACTTAACTCTCTACCTTCTTTCTTCATTCCCTCTAAAGTTGGATACATTATTTTTTCTAAAATTGTTTTTTCTATATCTGGAGTGATTACTGGAGTTGGAGAGTAAGCTCCCATTCCACCTGTATTTGGACCTTTATCATTATCAAAAACTCTCTTATGGTCCTGA
>JALSPY010000010.1 GCA_026985705.1 Hydrogenothermaceae bacterium
ACTTTTTAGCTATTACACCATCAACAGGAGATTTTAATTTTGTATAACTAATCTTTAGCTCAACATCTTTCTTTTTATCTTCTAATGCTTTAATATTAGCTTCTAAAGATTTTATTTCTTTATCTAGTTCTTCTACAGTTAATTTTTTTGAGATAGCTATATCTATACTTTTCTCTAAAACTTTCTTTTTAACCTTTAAAGCTTCGTATTTTTGAATAACTGATAATCTATTAAATTTTAAAACATCTAATTTAGTCTTTATATCCTCATACTTCTTTCTAGGAATTAACTCTTTCTCTAAAAGCCTTTTAAATCTTTTCTCATCTCTCTCTAACTGTATAATTTCTCTATCTAAAGCTTTTATTTTAGCCTCTAGGGAGCTAATATTTTTTTCTAAATTCTGTAGATTTAATCTAGATATATTTATATTTATCTCAACCTCTCTTTTTACCTGCTCCTTTTTTATCTCTAAAGCCTTTTTCTTTTCATATAAACTTGAAATTTTATTCTTTATAGAGTTAAGCTCTACTAAATAATCTTTATCTTCTAACTCAGCTAAAATCTCTCCCTTTTTAATAAAATCTCCTTCATCTTTTAAAACATTTTTTATTTTCCCTTCTACCCTTTTAAATGATAAGTATGTTAAATTATCACTTTCAACAAAAACCGCATCTGTTATAGCATACTTTAACCTTTCATAGAAAATAAACCCTCCATATAACATAATTCCTACTATTATTAAGAAAATTATAAAAACAGCTAAAACTTTTTTATTTTTCATATATATCTCCTGTTAGCTCTTTTAGTTTTAAAAAGGTTAAAATTAACTGGTAGTAAGCTATCACTCTTTCAGCTCTAGCTTTAGTTAAATAAGCCTCAGCATTTAAAAAATCAGTTGTAGATGCTAACTGCTCCTTAAACTGCTCAACCACTTTTTTATAATACTCTTCAGCTTCAGATAAACTGTTTTCAGCAACTTTTAGATTTTCCCTTGCAACAACAAAATCCTCATAGTTTTCTTTTATCTCTAAAATAATTTTGTTAATTGTGTCCTTTTTAAAAAATCTAAATTTTCTTTCTTCTTCTTTAGTTTTCAGATATTTATAGTAAGGCTCTAAACCTTGAAATCTTATCTCTAGTCCTACAGAAATACTAAAGTTTCCTTTAGGAGATGTATAAGGATACTGGTCAGTATAAAAATACTTTCCAGTTAATCCAACAGCAGGAAGAAAATTACCTTTATCAATTTCTCCAATGTATTTAAACTCTTTTTCTTGATAATTTAATGCTTTTAATATATTTCTTTCCTTTAAAGCTCTCTTTATAAGAATATTTATATCTAAATTTTTAGGAATATTTATATCTATTTTTTCTAAATTTATATCTTCATTTATATTTCTGTTTAAAAGAGAGTTAAGATAAGCTTTAGCAACTTTAATTTTCCCATTTAACTTCTTTATCTCCCTTTTTATTTCTGCCAATCTTACCTTAGTTTGCAAAACTTCCACTTTAGTTATTAATCCTTCTTCATAAAATCCCTTAGCTCTCCTGTAATGCTCCTCAACAGCTTTTTTTTGTTTTTCCAACACATCTAGAAGGGTTTCTAGCTGTAAAACATTTATATATGCTTCTATAACCTTTATTTTTATTTTTCTCTTCTCCTCTAAAAGTAGCTCTTCTTTTACTTTATAATCAGTGTTAGCTAGTTTTAACTTATTCATTCTTTTAAAACCTAAAAACAGAGGTATGTTAACTCCTAACTCAAAATTCAAAAATTTACTATCAGACTGTTTAAATTCTATGTTGGGAAACAATGGACTAAAAGATGGAATTTTTGTATATGGAGTTTTATTTAAATATGTATAGGCAGTATTTATAAACAATTCAGGTAGATACATATTTTTAGAAAGCATTATCTCTAAATTTGCTATTTTTAAGTCTTCCTTATACTGTTTTATCTCTAAATTATTCTCTAAAGCCTCCTCTATAGCTTCATCTAATGTTATTCCATAACTTAAATCAAATATTACTGTAAAAAATAAATAAATTAAAACTTTTATCTTCAATATAAATCTTCCCATTAATTTTTTTAATTTTACAATTATATGAAAAAAATCCTAATTATAATTCTTTATCCTAAATAAAATCAATAAAATCTAAGGAAAATTATAGAAAAAAGAAAATTATAGAGAAAAAAATGAAAATAAAAGGAAAAAACATTTTAATAACCGGAGCAAGTAAAAGGATAGGAAGAAGCCTAGCTTTAAATTTAGCTAAAGAGGGAGCTAACATACTTATTCATTATAATTCATCTAAAAAAGAAGCAGAAAACTTAAAAGAAGAATTAATAAAATTTGGAGTTAATGTGGAAATCTTTAAAGCAGATTTAAAAAATCTAAATGAAGTTTACAATTTAATAAAATTCTCTTTAGAAAAGTTTTCTAAAATAGACATACTTATAAATAATGCATCTATATATTTTGAGACCCCATTAGAAGAAACAAATGAAGAAACTTTGGACCTTTTTTATTCAATTCATATAAAGGCTCCTTTCTTTCTATCTAAAGAGTTAGGAAAAGTGATGTATAAAAATAAATATGGAAGAATTATAAATATAATAGATTATGCACCTTTAAGACCTTACAAAAACTTTGCCCCTTATATAATCACAAAGGGAGGATTATTAACACTTACAAAAGTATTTGCAAAAGAATTAGCTCCATATGTTTTAGTAAATGGAATTCTACCGGGACCGATCATTCCAGCTGAAGGAATTGATAATAAACTTAAACCATTAGAAAAAACCGTTTTAAAAAAATGGGCTGGAGAAGAAGAAATCTTTAAAGCTGTAAAATATCTTATAGAAAGTGAATTTACGACAGGAGCAGTTCTTCCTGTGGAAGGTGGAAGACTTATATGTTAGATATATAATAATCTATTAAAACTTAAAAGGGCTAAATTATGGAAAACTGTGCAATTTTAGAACAGGAGTTAAATAAGCTAGCTGAACAGATATCCCTTTTAAAAGAAGAGATAAAAAAGGGTAAAAAAGAAAATTTTAGTAAACTTATAGAGTTAAGAAAAAAATATAGAAAACTTGCTAAAGAGTATAATAAAAAACTGTCAGCTTGGGAAAGGGTTCAGCTTGCAAGACATCCCAAAAGACCACATACATTAGACTATATAGAGAATATATTTACTGACTTTATAGAGCTCCATGGAGATAGGAACTTTGGAGATGATAAAGCTATAGTAGGAGGATTTGCATTTTTTGAAAATACACCGGTTATGGTGATAGGACATGAGAAAGGTAAAAAAACAGAAGAGAGAAAGTTAAGAAACTTTGGGATGCCCCATCCTGAAGGTTATAGAAAAGCAATAAGGCTTATGAAATTAGCTGAAAAATTTAAAAAACCTGTAATAACTTTTATAGATACTCCCGGAGCTTTTCCCGGTGTAGGTGCAGAGGAAAGAGGTCAATCCCAAGCTATAGCAGAAAGTATATTAACAATGGCATCTTTAAAAACACCAACTGTAGCTATAGTTATTGGTGAAGGTGGAAGTGGAGGAGCTTTAGCTTTAGGAGTAGCTGATAAAGTTTTAATGTTAGAAAACTCAATTTACTCTGTAATATCTCCTGAAGGTTGTGCCGCTATATTATTCAAATCAAGAGAAAAAGCCCCTGAAGCAGCAGAGAGTTTAAAAATAACGGCAAAAGACTTGAAAGAATTAGGAATTATTGACTGTATTGTCCCAGAGCCAAGAGGTGGAGCCCATTTACAACCTAAAAAAATATATAGGACTTTAAAAAGATATATAAAGCATGTTTTAAAAGAATTAAGAAATATACCTATAGAAGAACTTTTAGAATTAAGAGAAAAAAAATACTACAGTATGGGTAAATTTAAGACTACACTACAGAGTAGGATTTAAAACTCCTGCTGAGGTTGATTATTGAAAGTGTTAAAATTTTTATCAATATGTGTTTATTATATAGTGAACAGATACATAGGCTTGATAAAATCTACAAAATATAATTTAAATTTTAAGGCTAATACCTAATATATACAGAGAGGAGATTTAATGCCTAAAAGTATGACGGGATTTTCATATATAATTGAGCCAAGAGATGATTATGAAATAGAAGTTAGAGCTAAATCTTTAAATAATAAAGGATTTGACTTATCAATTAAAGGTGCTAGGGATGTTCTATTTTTTATTGAGAAAGATATAAGAAATATAGTTTCAAAGTATATAGAGAGAGGTTCTGTTCAGATTTTTTTAAATATAAAGTATAAAGAGCCTAAAATTCTTCTAAATGTGGATGATTTAAAAACAGCAGTTGAAAAAATTTATCAATTAATGTCAGTTTTAAAAATTCAGCTCTCAGATGATAAAGTTTACGATTTAGCTGTTTCTACAGCTTCAGAGCTTGAAAAAAACAGTGTTGATGAAAAATTAAAAAACGACTTATTAACTATAGTTGAAAGGGCTATAAAAGATTTAGTTGAAGAGAGAAAAAAGGAAGGAAAAAAACTTGTTGAAGATATAAATAAACATCTAAATAAAATAGAAGAATTTATAAAGATAATAGAAAGTGAGAAAAATAAAATTATAGAGGAAAATAAGAAAAGACTTATTGAAAAAATCAAGGAGCTTTTAGGGGAAAATTACTCGGAAAGAGCATTTATAGAGGCTTCTCTTTTAGCCGAAAAGATGGATATAACTGAGGAGATAGTTAGATTAAAATCACATATTAAAAGATTTAGGGAGTTATTAAATACTGAAGATGCTATTGGAAGAAAATTAGATTTCTTATGTCAAGAGATGCACAGGGAGATAAACACATTAGGAAATAAAATGCCAGACTTTTCAAAATACACCGTTGAAATAAAAACTTTAATAGATAAGATAAGACAGCAAGTTCAAAATATAGAGTGATTGCTAATACTAAAATAACAGCTCATATAGTTCGTAAATCCCAGAAATTCTCTTGCAAATTGTATAATTTAATTATGAAATTTTAGAAAAGAATAATATATAAATACAATACAAATTTTAAAGGAAATCGGCTCTGCCGATAGAAGATGTTATATTAGATTGTATGTATAGGCTAAAAGTAACCTGTGAGTCTCTGTTTTGGCAATATGTAGTTTAAAACTAAATAAATAGAAAGATGATTTAAACTACATATTGGGAGATAACAGGTAGAAAGACAAGTTGGGCATACTGCACAAATCTATGATTTGAGGCGAATAAGATGAGCCAAGGTGGTAGTAGGTTTTTTATAATCTTTTGATGGTATTTTTATACCTATTGCTACCTGTAAGTGTGCCTAATTGGATAAATATTTAATGAAAATTTAGAAACCCCAATCAGAAATTGATTTAAAATTAGTAAATATTTTGTAATTTAATTTAAATTTATATTTAGTTAACCCTAGTTTCCAATTAAAATCCTAAAAATAATTTAAAACTGTAAGGCTAAAATAAAAAAGTGAATTTAAGTTAAAAAACCTTCTAAAGAAACAACCTTAATATTCTCAATTCCCATATACTTTAATCTGCTAAATGTTATTTCTATTTTTTCCCTGACTTTTTTCAAAAAAATTGTTTTTCCCTCTGTTTATTATGAATTTTTTCTTTCTTATTGCCTCTAACTCTATATTTAGTTGTTTTAGCTATTCCTTAAATTCCTTTAATACAT
>JALSPY010000011.1 GCA_026985705.1 Hydrogenothermaceae bacterium
ATCTAAAATTTCTAAAGGAGCTTTAAGGTTTTTAATTATTTTTAATAATTTAATGAAAAGAAATAATTCAAATATAAGATTAGAAATAACAGATTACATTCTAAACAACTCATCTGAAGAGGAAGAGATATTCTCTGTAGGTTATCAGCTTTATACAAAATTAACAGGTAAGCATCCATATAGTAGACCCAATATACTCTATGCTTTAGGTGAGCCTAAACCTGAACCTGTCCACAAAATTAATAAAGATATATCTAAAGAATTTAGCCAGATTGTTATGAAAATGATTTCTACAGATTTAAACAAAAGATATTCAGTTTTTACAGAAATAGAAGGTGATTTAGAAAAGATTTTTATTAAATAAGAGGGAGGTTTTTTATGGAAAAGGTTGTTAAATACCAAGGAAGAGAGATTAAAGTAGAGATTAACCCTACATTAGGACTTATAATGGCAACTTTTGGTTTCTTTATCGGTTTTGCAGCAGTTTCATTGTATGGACCAGTGGCTAAAAATCTAAAGGAAATATTAGGGCTTTCAGGTTTTCTAATGGGTTTATTGGTGGCTGCTCCAAATTTAACAGGTTCACTTTTAAGAATTCCATTTGCCGCATGGGTTGATAAAGTCGGCGGTAAAATTCCATTAGCTACACTTTTAGGTTTAGCTGTAATAGGAATGGCAGGTTTATCAACACTTTTATACCTATACTATCCAAATCTTGAGCCATGGATGTACTGGTTAATACTGTTTTTTGGATTATTAAGTGGTTGTGGTATAGCTACATTTTCAGTCGGTATAGCTCAAACTGCTTACTGGTTTCCAGAAAAAAGACAAGGTTTTGCATTAGGAACATATGCAGGTGTTGGTAATTTAGCACCGGGAATATTTGGGATGATATTACCATTTGCATTAAAATCAATTGGTTTAACAATGTCTTACATACTTTGGTTTGGTTTTCTATTAGTTGGAACAGTTATATATATCTTATTTGCTAAAGATGCTCCATACTTCCAATTAAGGAAGGCTGGTGTTCCCCATGAAGACGCAACTAGACTTGCTAAAGAATTAGGTCAAGAGTTAATACCAACAGGTGGATTAATAAGCTCTTTAAAAAATTCTGCTAAACATATTCAAACATGGGCTTTAGTATCCCTTTATTTTGTATCATTCGGTGGTTTTTTAGCTTTAACCGGGTGGTTTATAGTTTTTTGGCAAAACAGCTATGATATGGAAGTAAGACAAGCAGGTTTACTAATGGCATTTGGTTTTTCAATATTAGCATCGGTTATAAGGATATTTGGAGGAACATTATCAGATAAGATAGGTGGTGAGTTAGTTTCTATAATGGCATTTGCCACTGTTTTAGTTGGAGCAATACTAATAATTTCAGCTGGAAATTCTAATTTTGCATTATCTCTAACTGGTGAAGTATTAATGGGAGCAGGTATGGGAATAGCTAACGGTTCTGTATTTAAACTTGTCCCTAAGTATGTTCCTCATGCTACAGGTGGAGCAGCTGGATGGGTAGGAGGGTTAGGAGCTTTTGGTGGTTTTGTAGTCCCTCCAATACTTGGATTATTCGTCCAAAATTACGGTGTTATAGGATATTCAAAAGGGTTTATAGTTTATGTTGTATTGGCTATATTTGCAATCATAATATCAGTAATCTTATGGAAGTTTTACGGAAAAGATATTAACAAACCAATTGAAGATTAAAAAAATAAGGAAGAGGTAAGAAAATGGATAGGATAACAGCTCAATGTCCATACTGTGGGGTAGGTTGTGGACTTGAGATAATAAAAGATAAAAAGAATAGATTTAAGATAATAGGAAATAAAACACATCCTGCAACTAAAGGAGATTTATGTTTAAAACCAATTCCCCTTCCAAAAGTTATGGATATAGGAAGGGTTCCTGCCCCCCTTTATAGAGAAAATAAAAAAGATGAATTTAAAGAAATAACTTGGGAAGAGGCAATAAATATAATTGCTGAAAAATTAAAACAGAATAAACCAGATGAGAACTATTTCTACATATCAGGACAGTTAACTACAGAGGATAGTTATGTAATAAATAAATTTGTGAAGGGATTTATTAAAACTAACAATATAGACGCTAACTCAAGGTTATGTATGGCTTCTGCCGTTATGGGGTATAAGTTAGCTTTCGGTTCAGATGGACCACCGGGAAGTTATGAAGATATAGATGATGCTGATACATTTATATTTGCAGGCTCAAATGCAGCTTGGACACATCCAGTTTTATTTAAAAGAGTTTTAAAAAGGAAAAAAGAGTATAAAGATAGTTTAATAATAACTATAGACCCTGTAGAAACAGAAACAGCTAAAAAGTCTGATATATGGATACCTATAAAACCGGGAACTGATACAGTTTTATTTAACAGTGTTCTATATCTTTTAACTAAGTATAAATGGATAGATTATGAGTTTATCATAAATCATACAGATAACTTTTTAGATGCTGTTAAAGAAGCACAAAAATATCCACCGGAAGTTGCATCAAAGATATGTGATATAGATGAAAAGTATATTTATAAACTTGCTGAGGTGTTCGGTTTAAGAAAAAAAGTTATATCTTTCTGGACTATGGGTTTAAATCAGTCTGTTAATGGAACTATGAAAAATCTAGCACTAATAAATCTTCATCTTGCAACAGGAAGAATAAATGAAAAAGGATGTCCCTTCTCTTTAACAGGACAACCTAATGCAATGGGCGGTAGAGAGGTTGGTTATTTAGTTAATGGTCTCCCCGGATATAGAGATGTAAGAAATGAGGAAGACAGGAAGTATATGGAGCAGTTCTGGGGAATAAGTGAAGGTAGTATAAAACCAAAACCGGGTATAACTATAGTAGAAGCATATGACAAAATGTTAAATGGAGAGATAAAGCTATTCTGGACTGTATGCACAAATCCTGTTGTTTCAGCACCTAATCTTAATAAATTTTGGAGAGCTTTAAGAAACACATTCGTTATAGTCCAAGATGCATACTTAAACGATATGGTAGATTTTGCAAATCTAGTTTTACCTACTTCACAGTGGGGAGAAAAGGAAGGGGTTATGACAGGCTCAGATAGAACAATAACATATAATAAACCGTTTAGAAACCCTCCACCACAAGCTAAACATGACTGGCAGATATTCTGTGAAGTGGCAGAAAAACTAGGTTTTGGTGATAAATTTAACTATAAAAACTCAAGAGAAATTTTTGATGAGTATAAACAGACAACTAAAGGAAGACTTTGTGATATATCCGACTGGAACTATGAAGATTTACCGAAACAGTGGGGAGGAAGATGGCTTTATAAAGATAAAGTATTTCCAACACCGTCCGGTAGAGCAAGATTTAACCCTGCAAAGTTTGAACCTCCTGCAGATAATCTAGAGTATCCTTTTAGCTTCATATTAACAACTGGAAGGACTAAAAAACAATGGCATACAATGACACGGACAGGAAAAGCTTTCGAACTTTTAAGGGGTGAAGAAGAACCCTTCATTCTATTTAATGAAGAGGATGCTTATGAACTTGGAATAATTGATGGTGATTATATAAATGTTCAATCTAAAAGGGGAAAAGTGTATATAAAGGTTAAATTAGGAAATATAAAAAGAGGTGTTGTTTTCGCTCCATTTGGTTATGGCTTAATCTATCACTTTCCTACAAACATTTTAGTATCAGATGCAATAGACCCTATATCTAAAGAACCTGATTTAAAGTTCTCAGCTGTATATATTAAAGCTAAGAGAAGACCTATTACGAAACTTTCAGATGAAAGTGTTTATATTGTCCAAACTTTTATTTCCTCATTAAAGAGAATGGAATTTCAAAAGATACTGTATAACTTTTACCAAACTTTAATAAAGAAAAATGAAAAATTCAGAGATTTTATAAATGATGAAAGTATAGGAATGTTTATCAAGGAAGATATAAAAATCTATGAAAATATTAACTCCATTAAAAATATAGAGGATATTCTTCAGAAAAGGGCAGAGTTATACTTCAAAAATAAAATTTATCCTGAAGATTACAAAGAGTTTGTAAATATATTTTTAAGAAATCTAAGAAGTATGAGAAATATTAGGTATGTGGAGTATGAAGCTTGGAAGGAAGTTTTAAACTATATTTTAAATCTAATTAAGGTAAAAAGTGATAAATTATTTGAACTTAAGAGATTAGGGAACATATAGATAAGATAGGGGGGAGTTAACCCCCTCCTTTAAAGAAATTTCTATGTAGTTGAGCCTTCCTCATCTAAGTATAACTCTCTGAATACCTCATCTTTAATCTGAATATTTTCTCCTTTAAATCCGGGCATAGCTTCTATTCTATACCAAGCAGACCTATACCATATGTCAGAAGGTCCTTTATTTACAGGTGCCACTTTCTGAGCTCTAGTTTCTTCGTGATACTCCCAGTTCATATAAGCATTAAAATCTTGAATTATATCTGTAATAACCATTCCATAATCGTTTATCAGAGCCTTTTGGAATTTCTGCCATCTGTTTAAAGAGCTATCCCTTAAAGTTAACCCAAAATAACCTGCTGAACCTTCACCTTTAAGAGATGCTATTCCTCTAGCTATGAATGCTTTGAATGCCTTTTCTGTTTCAGGTGGGTCAGTTATAAATACATCAAAAGCTCCCACCCATTCTTCAGGGAAAGGATTTCTTAAATCAAATCTTATCGCTTCGGCATTATCTATTCCTAACTCTTTAAATATTCTGTTATCAAATTCAATTGCTCTCTCATCTATATCTAATATTAAAACTTTTCTAGGTAATCTAGTTAATGCTACAGCTAATCCTGTTAAATCATCTTCAGCACCCATAACTAAGATATCCCTGTTTCTTAAATCCTCTCTACTGTCTAAGAATAAAACTCTAGATATTGTTGTTTCAGGTGTGACTGAACCTTGGTCATACTCCTGTATAGCCTTTGGTCTATCTTTAGCTAACTCAACGAATGTTCTATACCATTCTTTATTTGCATAAAAAGGAATTCCTCTACCTTCGCAAGCACTACAGGTGTAATCAACATACGGCGGAATATTTAACTCTTTTACTAAATTTTCCCCTTTTTCAGTTAAATAAATTTCATCATTTTCTACTTTTAAAATATTTTCGTTTATTAATTCTCTAATTATTTCGGAAGCAGCTGGAACTGGTAAGTCTGAGTAATCAACTATCTTCCAGAAATCAGATACGACTTGGACTGCAGCCAAAACCCTTTCCACATTTCTTGGAATTAATCTAATATTCGTCTTCTCTGTAGCATTTTTAGAAACCTTTAATAGTATTTCTACCAACTGTTTACCTCCAAAAATTATTTAATTTTCCAAACTTAAATATTATAACTTGATATAACTTGAAATATAAAACTTAAAAAAACTAAAAACTTATTTGAAATCAGATAATAAAACCCCCTTTAAAAAGCAAGTAATCTTAATATTAATAAAATCTAAAATTCAATTTATAGAAAATCTGCTATTTGTAGATAGTGTTTTAGATTTTATTAAAGTTTATATTATTAGTATATTTA
>JALSPY010000012.1 GCA_026985705.1 Hydrogenothermaceae bacterium
AGTTTTAGGTTTAACAATACTTTTGGCAAAAGGTTCAGCCCCCATAGCATTTCTATTTGCGGGACTGATAGCCCTTCTAACTTCATATTCTTATGCTAAACTTTCAGTCAGATTTCCAAGTGAAGGTGGAACTGTTGAGTTTCTAGTTAGAGCTTTTGGAAACTCGTTTTTAGCTAGTTATCTAAATTTACTATTATTGGCAAGTTATATAATAATGCTTTCCCTATACTCATATGCCTTTGGAAGTTATGCATCAGCTTTGCTTGTAGGTGGAGAAATTCTTATATTAAAGAAATTTTTTATAGCCTTTGTAATTATATTCTTTACAGTTTTAAACTTTTTAGGGGCATATATTACAGGTAAAGCGGAAGATTTAATGGTCTTTGGAAAGATAGCTATCTTAATTTTTTTCTCAATTCTTGGGTTTTGGACAGCTGATTTTTCAAAGATAAGCCCTGAAAACTGGGAAAGTTTATTTAACATTCTAACAGGTGGTTTGATAATATTCCTTGCATATGAAGGTTTTGAGCTTATAGCTAATACCGGACAGGATATAGAAAATCCTGAAAGAAATCTTCCTTTAGCTTACTACTCAGCAGTTATTACGGTTATTGTTATATATGTTATTGTTTCAATAGTTGCAGTATGTAATCTTACATACGAAGAAGTCCAAAAGTATCAAGATTATGCTTTAGCCGTAGCTTCAGAACCTTTTTTAGGAAAGTTTGGTTTTGTTCTTATAGGTATTGCTGCTGTTTTATCTACAGCCTCAGCAATTAATGCTACCCTATACGGAAGTGCTAGAGTTAGTTATATGGTTGCTAAGTTTGGAGCTTTACCTAAGGAAGTTTCAAAAAAAGTTTGGAAGAATGGGACAGAGGGATTATTAATAATAGCTATTATCACAATATTCTTTGCAACAATCTTTAATATTGAAAATATCTCCATAGCTGGAAGTTTAGGTTTCCTACTTGTATTTTCAGCTGTTAACTACGCAAACTATAAACTTTACAAAGAAACAAAATCTAACAGATGGATTTCTTTTATAGCTTTTATTATGTGTGTAGTATCAATAATTGTTTTGATCAGCTATAATCTAAAAAACAATCCTGATAATCTTATATCATCATCAATAGTTATAATTGGAGCTGGTATATTTGAGTTTGTGTATAGAAAAATTTCAGGTAAAAAACTTAAAGAATATATAGACTGGAGATTAGAAGACATAGAAAAAACTTTAGAAAAAGAAGAAGAAATAATGAAAAAAGCTTTAGAGTATTTAAAAGAAAAATTTAAAGAGGCAGAAATTTATATTCACGATAGAACTAAATCTACCTTTCCACATATAAAAATATTTATCCATACAAAAGAATATATCGATACAAAAGAAGAAGAAAAAAATCTAAAAAAACATTTAAATCTTAAAGAGCATTTTCCTATTAAAATAGAAATAAAGAAAATTCATTAAGAGGTTTCTTAATTTGAAAAAGATATTTATAAACGAGATTTTTAATTTAGAGGATTTTAAAGGAAGTATTCCATTTACAGCCTTAGGGGCTAGAACATGTTATTCTGCTGGTGGACTTGATTATCTTTTGAATGACCCACGAATTATTTCTAAAGAAAACAGAGCTAAGTTTTTATCTAAACTTGGGAATTACAAACATTTCAGTGTTTTTGCCCATTCATTCGCTTATAAAGATTTAACAGATTTAGATGAGAAAATAATTGACAAATATCTAGATAAAGAGTTTTTAAACTTACCTAAAACAGAAAAGGCTAAAATCTTAGCTTTAAAAATAGGAGCTACACATTTTAAATCCCATTACAACCCTAAATATCCAACGGTTATAGGAGTTTCATTAAGACATTATTTAGAAGACCTTCTAGAGTATGATGAAGGAGAGTATTTCAAAGCTTTTGAAAAAATGGCTGAATACGACATACCTGTAGAGCCTTTAGGAAAAGAAGAAAACACAACACTAATAGGATTAATAAAAGAGTATGATGGCTATGCGGTATTTTTTATAGATGATATATCTAGAGTTTGCACACATCAGCTTGTTAGACATACCTCATTAAATTACTCGCAGAGAAGTCAAAGATATGTTAAGGAAGATGAAAACCAGTTTATTATCCCACCATCAATAAAAGAAAGTAGTTGTAAAATAAAAAACGAAGAGCTTTCAAAATATATAAAAGGTATGCTCTCCATCTTTTTAGAAGAGTTAGAAAGGGTTGAGGATATTAAACCAGATTTAAAGGATAAGGTTATAACAGCTATAAGGAATAAATTAAACTCCATCTCTAACGGTTCAATTAAACTGGAAGATTTATTTATAAATTTTGATAATTTAGCAGAGACTATATACGAGTATGCAGTTTATAAATGTAAAGTAAAAAGGGAAGATGGAAGATTTATATTACCACACGGAAGAAAAACAACAATTGTAGTATCTGGAACTTTAAGCTGGATAAAAGATTTTATTGTAAAAAGAACAGATATTCACGCCCAGTGGGAAATTAGAAATATAGCAAATCAAATGAAAAAACTCTTAGAGAAGGAGGGGATAGAGCTATAGATTTTTAATTTCCTTTCTCTTTACAAGCTGCTTTTAATCCAGATTTACACAAATAGTTTAAAATATCCCTGTCAACTCCATACTTCTTTGCAAGGTTTAAATATTCCATAGCCAATCTTGGATTTTTGTTGAAAATTTCGCCCTTTATTAATAATAAAGATAAACTTAAACATCCTGACCCATCCTTTAAAGAACAACCTTTATTTAGATAACATACTGAATTTATATAATCACTCTTACTATAAAGGATTATACCTGTAAGTGAACAACCTTTAGGTGAATTTAAGTTATCACAGGCATATTTAAAGTATTTCAAAGCTTTATTCTTATCTTTTTTAACTTCTTTTCCTGAATAATATATATATCCTATATACAAACAGGCATTATACGAATTTAACTTACAACTTTTATCTAGATATTGAACAGCCCTATCTATATCTTTCTTATCCTTAAGATATATCTTAGATAGAAGATAGCAGGCTTTTAAAAAATTCTTTTCACAACTTTTCTCTAAAAACTTAATGGATTTCTCGTAATTTTTCTGTTTGTAATAGTAAGCTCCTAAATTAAAACAGGCTTTGAAAAATCCAAGATTACAAGATTTAAATAAAAACTCATCAATAGAATTTTTGTTAATTAAAGATAGTTTATAACAAGCTTCACCACTGTTTAGATTACAACCTTTGATAAAATAACTTTTAGCTTTATCTAACTTGTTATCTTTAAGGAAGTAATTACCTAATATTAAACATGAGCTTTCAATATTGTTTTCACACTCATTACTCATATACTCTAAAGCTCTATTTAGTAGAGTTTCATCTTTCCTTAAATGATAAAGATTTAAGCAACTATAACCACAATGTTGATTACAGAGATAGTTTAACAGATACTCACTAACATTCTTGTTTTCTATCAAATACTCATTACACTTTCCAATAAAAACCTTTTTATCTAAAGAAAAATTTAACTTTTTATCACCATTAGAATTAAATTTTTCTATTGGAGCAGTTGCCACCTTACTAACCTCACCACAGGAAAAGAAAAGAATACTAAATAATATAGAAATCAATAATCTAAACATTCTTTATACCTCTTATAAAGCAGGTTTGCTATAGATTTAAACCATTTAAATAGAAATTTGCAAGTGTAATTCAAGGAATTATAAAGATTAATTCAGAAGAAAATCGTCAAGGGTAATGTTAAAAGTTAAGGAAATTCTGTTTAAAAATATTTAAAATTTTAAAGACAGTTTTTTAATTTGATAGTTAGGGGGATTTTATGGAAAAAAAAGGTAAGGTTATCATATTAGGTAGTGGTCCAAACAGAATAGGTCAAGGAATAGAGTTTGATTATGCTTGTGTTCACTGTGTTTGGGCTTTAAAAGAGGAAGGATACGAAGCCATAATGGTTAATTGTAATCCTGAAACAGTTTCAACCGACTACGATACATCTGACAAACTTTTCTTTGAGCCTATAGTTTATGAAGATGTGTTAAATATTGTCCAAAGTGAAAAACCTTTAGGTGTGATAGTTCAGTTTGGAGGACAAACTCCATTAAAATTAGCTGTTCCTTTACAAAATGCAGGTGTAAATATTCTTGGAACTTCCCCGGAAAGTATAGATATTGCAGAAGATAGAAAGAAATTTAGGGAGCTTGTTATTAAGTTAGGTTTAAAACAACCAGAAAGTGCCATAGCCCACTCTAAAGAAGAAGCAATAAACATAGCTGGAACATTAGGTTTTCCTTTATTAGTCCGTCCTTCCTATGTTCTAGGTGGTAGAGCTATGAGACTAGTTTATGATATGTCAGAGCTTTTAGAGTATATAGAAGAGGCTGTTTATGTCTCTGAGGATAAACCACTTTTGATAGACAGATTTTTAGATAACGCGATAGAGCTTGATGTTGATGCAGTATCAGATGGGGAAGATGTATTGGTAGGAGCTGTAATGGAGCATATAGAGGAGGCTGGAATACACTCAGGTGATAGTGCCACATGTATTCCCCCTTATACTTTAGATGAAGAAATACTTTATGAAGTAAAAGAGCAGACCAGAAAACTAGCTAAAGCTTTAAATGTTAAAGGTTTAATAAATATTCAGTATGCAATAAAGAATAATGAAATTTATATAATTGAAGTTAATCCTAGAGCTTCAAGAACAGTTCCATTTGTAAGTAAAGCTATAGGTTATCCTTTAGCAAAGTTAGCTTCAAAGATTATAGTAGGTAAAAAGTTAAGGGAATTAGTCCCTAATGTGTTTAAAATAACTGAGAGACATCCAGCAACAGATTTCCATTCCAAAGATTTCAAAATCTATTCAGTTAAAGAGGTTGTTTTCCCTTGGAATAGATTTCCTGAGGTTGACCCACTTCTTGGACCTGAGATGAAATCCACAGGTGAGGTGATGGGGATAGATGAAGATTTTGGTATGGCTTATTGGAAGGCACAGGCAGGAACAGGCTCAATACTACCAGATAAGGGTAATGTTTTTATATCGGTAGCTGATAAGGATAAACCTCATATAGTAGATTTAGCCAAGGAGTTAGTCGTATTAGGATTTAATATATATGCAACGGAGGGAACACATAAATTTTTACAAAGGTATGGAGTTAACTCTAAAGAAGTTAGAAAGTTATCAGAACAGAGACCTAACATTCTTGATGAAATCAAAAACAATAATATCCATTTAATTATTAACACCCCTTCTGGAAAGAGAGAGCGTTCAGATGCTTACCATATAAGAAGAGCAGCTGTAGAGCATAAAGTTCCCTACTTCACAACAGTTAGAGGAGCTAAAGCAGCTATAGAAGCTATAAAATCCTATAAAAATAAGAAGTATAAAGTTTTCTCTCTACAGGAGTTAGAAAATATAAAAATCTAGTTTTTTTGTTTTTTCTTTTATACTTTTAAGTATAATTTAACTTTGTTAAATAAATAGAAAGAGGATTTTTAATTTAGATGGATAAATTTATAA
>JALSPY010000013.1 GCA_026985705.1 Hydrogenothermaceae bacterium
TAGAATAGGCTCTAAAACATAATCACAGCTTTTAACTAGTTCCTCAGGCATTCCCCAACCTGTTCCCAACAGAATAAGGAAAATTTCATCTCTGTTTTTTAAAATGTTTCTCATTTCTGAATATGAAACTGTTTGAGGATATTTTTTAGCAGAACTTCCAATTAATTTAGGAATTTTACCTGTGTTTTTCTGTATGTCCTCTATCATCTCTGTTATAGAAGAAACAACTTTAACAAGTTTAGCTGCTTCCTTTCTTCTTGGATTAAAACTGCTTCCAAATCCCTCTAACCAGTATTTTATCTGCTCCTTTATAACATACTGTTGAGCTTCTAGAGGCTGGACGATATAGTATCCTCCAAGCTCATATGTTCTAGTTGGTCTAGCTATATCGTGAAAATCTAAAGTTGTAAAAGAAGTTATAACCCACTTTTTATTTTTATTAACAGCTGGATAGTGAACTACAGATATATAACAGTTTTTGTTTTCCATCCTTTTCCCTTACTTCTCGTAATAAATAACCACACCATCAGAGTATACAACTTCTATAGGTTTAAATTTAACTTCTAACTGGTCTAAAGGTAATTCCTTAGCCAATCTGTGTTCTGGTTTCCTTTTATCATATATAAAATCAACTCTATAGGTTAAAGTTTCACCGGGTTTTATTTCCGTTCCCTTAAAAATATTTAAAGCTTTATTTATATTTACAGGTGTTTCCATTAAAACCTTTCCTGTTTTTTTCTCTATTAGAAGCATCTTACCAATTATATTAGAGGCATTTTTCTTTAATCTACTGGTAAATTGAACTTTAAGCTCTATTTTATCGTCTCTATTCCATAAACTTTCTCCCAATTCGGCTTCCTTAAACCTTTTAGATAAAACAACAAAATCTACAGGTTTTGGTGGTTTAATACTTGCTGGAGCTTGACTAACAGAGGAGTTAGAACTTTCTGCTTGTAAACCTTTACCTTCTAACTGTTTGACTTTTTCCTCTAACTGTTTAACTTTTTCCTCTAAAGCTTTAACTCTATCCTCAAGGCTTTCTGCAAATGTTGAGTATGTAGAAACTAAAAATATGGTTAAAACTATCCCTAGATTTTTTTTCATTTTAAATCCCCTTTTCTATTTAGAATTGTTACTAGATTTGTCAGTATGTTGATTATTAGTCTGCTCCGGTATATCAGACAAGACAGTGGAGCTTTTTAGATGCTGATGATGTATATATGAAAGGGCAAATACTAAAAATAAGAAAATACCACCTAACCAGTAGGTTATTTTTGTAAGGATATTAGATGCTCCAGCTCCTAAAACCGCTGCTGCAGCTCCAGAACCAAAAATTGCTCCAATTTCAGCTCCCTTTGTTTTCTGCATTAAGATTAGTATTATTAACAAAACAGCAACAATTACAGTTAAAATTGAAAGGATACTATATAAAAGCTCCATTAAAAACCCCGTAAAATTTATCATTACAAAAGTTTATTATATATTCTGTGCAAATTTTTGGAAAGAGAAAGGTTTCTAACTATGGGAAAAAACACAATTTTCAATAATTTAATTACATTCTTTAAGGCTCTAGTTTTAATAATTGTTTTATTTCTTCCTTTTCATTTAGTATCTTCTCAAATTTCTGAGAAAGATTTAGATTACTCAATAATAAAGAAGGTAAATTATGAAGATTTTACTCCTAAAATAGGAAAAGAAGGTGGAGTTCTAATAAGAGCTTTATCCTCTGACCCAAAAACATTTAACCCTGCTCTAGCTCAAGAAACAAGCTCAACTGCAGTAATAGGTTATCTATTTAGAGGACTTACTAAAACAAACCTAAAAACACTTCTTCCAGAGCCAGATTTAGCTGAAAGATGGGAGCATAACGAAGATGGAACAGTCTGGAAAGTATATTTGAAGAGAAATTTAAAATGGTCTGATGGAAAACCTTTTACAGCTGATGATGTTGTTTTTACATATAACCAGATTTATTACAATCCTAACATTCCAACTTCAACTAGAGATATTTTGATGATTGATGGGGAACCTTTCAAAGTAAGAAAAATTGATAATTACACAGTAGAGTTTAAACTTCCTAAACCATTCGCATTTTTCCTAGATAGTATAGGTGTTGATATACTACCAAAACATAAGTTAGAAAAGTTTGTGAAAAATAATACATTTCTTCAGGCTTGGTCTGTTAACACAAATCCTAAAGAGCTAGTTGGTATGGGAGAATATACAATAAAAAAATATATTCAGGGACAGTATGTTATATATGAAAGGAATCCTTACTTTTTAGAAAAGGATAAAATAGGTCAGAAATTACCTTACATAAAAAAAATAGTTTCCCCAATTATGTCAGACCCAGATTATCAGTTAATAAAATTTTTAGATGGAAAAATAGATTATTTATCTATTAGACCAGTTGATTTAGTTGAAGTTATAAAAAAAGCAAAAGAGAATAAAAACATAACTATATACAATCTAGGGGCTACTCCCAGCACACTATTTATTGTCTTTAATCAAAATCCTAATTCTCCTATACCTAAATATAAACTTAAATGGTTTCAAAATACAAAATTCAGACAGGCTATTTCTTATGCTATAAACAGAGAAAAAATTATAAAGGTGGTTTATAATGGTTTCGCATACCCAATTTATACTGCTATCACACCGGCAAACAAAAGACTTTATGATGAGAAATATTATCCTAAATATCCATTTAATCTAAAAAAAGCAAAAAAATTATTGCTCTCAATAGGATTTAAGGAAGGAAAAGATGGTTATTTATATGACAAAGAAGGACATAGGTTAGAGTTTACACTTACAACGAATGCAGGTTCTAAAGAGAGGGAACTGATAGGAATTATTGTAAAGGAAGATTTAAAAAAGATAGGTATAAAAGTTAATTTTGCTCTGATAGACTTTAATAAACTTGTTAATGATTTAACAGAAAGTTATAACTGGGAAAGTGTGATAATAGGTTTAACAGGTTCTAAAATACCATACTTTGGACAGAATGTATGGTTATCTTCAGGAAGTTTGCATATGTGGTATCCAAAACAGAAAAAGCCAGCTACAGATTGGGAGAGAAAAGTTGATGAGCTCTTTAACAAAGCAGCCACAGAGCTAAATCCTGAAAAAAGAGATATGTATTATAAGGAGGCTTTTAGAATAATAGGAGAGCAACAACCTATGATATTTTTAGTAGCTCCAGAGACACTTTTAGCGATTAACAACAGACTAAAAAATGTTTTTCCAACAGTATGGGGATGGTATAAAGAGGAAATGGTGTATATAGAGGAGTGAAAAAAGATTATATTCTTAGTTTTAATATAATTTATATATATAACTATTGAAAATGTATTTTTATATTTACTATAATTTTGCTATTAAAAACTTAAGTTTAAAAGATGATTAAAATGGATAATAAAAATATAGTTAAAATTTTTTTAGTTCTTTCAATCCTAACACCTATAATTTTGATTAGTTGTATCGGTGGAGGAGGCGGTGGTGGAGATAAAAACGAGGAAAACTATTCTTACCCGACAGATAATACTGTTCCCAAGACAAGCCCGTATATAGTTATAGCTTGGAATGACCTGGGTATGCACTGCTTAGACAAAGATTTTTCTGTTTTTTCCATACTTCCACCATTTAACACTCTTCATGCTCAAGTTATAAAAACAGATAAAGAACCTAAAATTTTAGATCCAAATTCTGTATCTGTCTACTACAAAGCAACTACCGATTACGATGGCTCTATAAATAGTTTTAGTGATGGAAAAACAAACTTTTGGGATTATGCTTTAGATTTATTTAATGTTAATCTTGCTAGAGAAGTCGGATTGAAAGGATTTCATACCCAAAGTTATACTCCATACGAAATGGATTACGATAACAAATTTTTATACTTTCAAGCTGAAGGTATACCAACAGTTCCTTATGATGATGATGGAACAAAAGATGAATATCCGTTAGTTGAAGTTTTAGTTGAAGATAAGAATGGAGTTAGATTAGCTTCTACGAAAACAGTTTTACCTGCTAGTGATGAGATGACTTGTATAAGTTGTCATGGCTCAAAATCGGGTAATACACAGGCACTTCCTACTACACCTGAAAATGACCCAGATCCAGAGAAAGACTACAGATGGAATATCCTCAAGAAGCATGATGAAGATGTTAAAATTACAGCGGATATGTTAAATAAACTGAGTGCCAAAGGATATAATTATCAAAACTCACTCTATGAGACCGCTAAGAATGGAACACCAATTTTATGCTCTGCATGTCATAAATCTAATGCATTGCCGGGAAGTGGTATAGATGGAGTTCCTCCACTAACACAGGCAATACACTCATTCCATGCTAAACCAGTTTCTAATTCAGGAAAAACAGGTGTTTCTGCTTGCTATCTATGTCATCCCGGTAAGCAGACCCAATGTCTAAGAGGTGTTATGGGAAGTAATGGGATAGAGTGTCAAAACTGCCATGGTAATATGGCAGATGTCGGAAGTCCTAATAGGGAGGGATGGTTTGATATGCCAAATTGTCAGTTATGTCACCAACAGGGAAAAAGATATAGAACTGTATTTAAAAATGATATAATTGGTGGTCAATTGAGAGAAATTTTAGACAATAGATTTGCAACAAATCCAAATACTCCTATACCAAATAAAACACTATATAGATTTAGCAAAGGACATGGAAATATCCAATGTTCAGCTTGTCATGGTTCTCCTCATGCAATATATCCATCTAGGTTAGATAAAGATAATAAACAGATAGAAGCATTGCAAGGGTATAAAGGTGTTCTAAGAGAATGCTCTGTATGTCATTTTAATGAGGTTCCTTTAACTGCTAATGGTGGTCCACATGGAATGCATACAATAGGTCAAGCATGGGTTAATGTACATGGTGAGTATGTAGAAAATGCAGGCTCTACAAGTTGTACATATTGTCATGGTAATGATTATAGAGGAACATTCTTATCAGAAGTTAAAACAACTAAAACTTTCCAAACGGAATGGGGACAAAAAACATTTAGTCCAGAACATAAAGTAAGTTGTTATGATTGTCATAATGGACCTATGGGAGATGATTAAAAGTATACTCCACCTTTCTTTCTTTTTTTATCTTTTTTTAGTTTATTTTTGTATACTAACCAAAAAAATTTTTATATATTAATAAGAAAGAATTACTTTTAAAACTTTAAAACTGTTAATAAATATTTAAAAAATTTAATCCAACTTTTTAGAGTATTAATTTATTTCGGTCTTGGTATAAAAATAAATTATAAAATTTTTAATTTAATAAATAATTCTATAGTTAGAGCTGAATTTATTCCTAATTTCAGTATAAATCAATTCGGTATTGATATTAGAATAACTCAATAAATTAAATACTAAAGATAAAATAAAAACAAATAAAAATTTTTATTTTTTATGTATTTATTTAAAACTTTAAATTAAATTATTTTTTACTTTTATTTAACCAGTAGTGCATATTTCCTGACGGAGTGTTTATAAATATTGTTGCATTTGGATTTTCTCTTAAT
>JALSPY010000014.1 GCA_026985705.1 Hydrogenothermaceae bacterium
CTGATAGTCTCCTTAGTGATAGGAGTTTCCGTTGCAAAGACTTTATCATGGCTATTTGATAAACCGTTAATACCTGTTCATCATATAGAAGCCCATATATTCTCTATAGAGTTAGTTGAAAAGGTTAATTATCCATTTATAGCATTAGTTGTTTCTGGTGGACATACAGAGCTTTACATAGTTGAAGATTTTGAAAAATACAGATATTTAGGTGGAACTTTAGATGATGCAGTTGGAGAAGCCTATGATAAAGTTTCGAAGCTTTTAAACTTAGGTTATCCCGGTGGACCAATTATTGATAAACTGGCTTATAAAGGGAAAGAAATAGAAAAACTTCCAAGACCACTTCTTAAAGATAAGAATAAAAATAAATATAATTTTTCATTTAGTGGTTTAAAAACTGCTGTTTTAAACTTAGTAAATAAAAACAAATACAGAAAGGAAGATATAGCGTCTTCATTTCAAGAAGCAGCAACAGATGTATTAGTAAAGAAAACATTGTTGGCAGTAGATGAGTTTAAAATAAAAAGCATAGTTGTAGCTGGTGGAGTTTCGGCAAACAGAAGATTAAGAGAAAAATTTAAATCACTAGAGCAAAAGTATAATATAAAAGTCTATTTTCCTCCTTTAAATTTATGTACAGATAACGGTTTAATGGTGGCATACACAGGCTTTAAAAGATATTCTTTAACTGGGAAAACTATAGATTTAACGTATGAACCTAAAGCTCGTATAAGAATGGATAAATTTGTGGACTTAATCAATTAATTTATGTTTATAGATTAATGAATTAAGTAAAGAGAAGAAGTAATAAAAAAAGAAAAACTTAGAAGTTTAAGCCAACAGATGCCATATAAGTGTCTTCTTCATAGTTATTTGCATCATCTGTCTTCTTATATCCAAGACTAAATTTCAATAACCAATAAGTATAGTATGCTTTTATATAGTAATAGTTAGCCCTTTCGGCTCTTAATTTTTGACTACCTAACACATTAGAAGAATAAGCATAACCAACTATTACTTTTCCATTTTGAATTGGAGTTATAGTTAAAGAGGTTCCTATGTTAACTAAATGTCTTGGTTTAAAGCTTTCAGCTATAAACTTTTGAAATGCTGGATCATACTGAGATAATTTAACATCAGAAGTACTTACACTATAAGCCGAATACTGATAACCAAAACTAAAATCAGCAGTAAATATATTGTTAAATTTGTAAGTTGGATTAATAGTAGCTCCTATACCCAATTCTTTGTAGTCTATTTTATCCTTAATACTATCAAAATCTAAATCAGTTTTAAGTGTATTTAATGATAAAAATCCATATAAACTTAAATCATTGTAAAAGTTTCCTTTTTTCATAGTTCTAAACTTTACAAAGGGAGCTATAGAATACATTGTAAGTTTACTTTTAGTTTGGTCTTTTACTTTAATCTTTCTGTAAGGTAATATTATACCTGCTGTTAAATCTGTCCCTATTTCTTTAGAAAATGTGAATATACCTGCTTCAACATCAGCATCATAATTTCTATCAAAATCTTTTTTTACAGTTGCATCTCCTTTTTCAGTGTCTAAAATAATTTTTGCATTGTAGAAAAATCCCCCACCTATACCAGTTTTTCTTTCTGTTACTTTATCCTCTTTTAAGTCTTGAGTTATGACAGTTTGAACGTCAGAGGCTGTTCTTGTTGAGCTTGATTGACCTGTAGTAGCACTATCTCCACCGTATTCACCAGCATATGAGAAAGTAAATGACGTTAAACCAAATAAAACAGGGAAAAGAAATTTTCTCAAACTCATTGTTAATTCTCCTTTTTATTATATCATTTACATATATAAATATTTTAATTTTAATAAATAATATCAAGATTTTATTATACAAAAAGGAAGTTTGCATAGCAATTGAACAACTATTTAAATACTCTCAAAATTTTATTACCTTTTAACAGCCATATCTGAACCTTTCCATCTTTACCTCTAACTGCAATTTTATTTCCATCTGGACTGTAAGATACATATATAACTTTAAACTCTCCACCACCAATTTTCTTATTTAATCTATTAGAAGCTAAATTCCACAGATAAACAGTTCCTTCATCGTTAACTGTTGCAATATACCTTCCGTTAGGGCTGTATTTAACTTTGATAATTTTATTTGTCCCAGCATTTAATACTTTTAAAACCTTACCTGTGTATACATTCCAAAATATAACTTTACCCTCATCTGTTCCAGTTGCGATAACTTTTCCATTTGGATGATAATCTAGGGCTAGTATTTTACTTGAGTTAGTAGATATTATTCTAACTATTCTGTTATTATTTAAATTCCATATTTTTACAGTGCCATCTTTATTCAAGACTGCTATTTCCAATTTTCTATTATTAGATGAAACTTGAATAACATTCTCTAAACCTGCTGACAAAACTTTTTTCAGTTTTCTAGTGTAAACATTCCATATTTTTATATTTCCTTCAGTATTTGCAGAAAGAATGTATTTTCCATCTTTTATAAATGTAATATATATAAGATTACTTTCATTATCTTTTAATACCTTTAGAAGTTTAAAAACCTTAAAACTCCAAATATTTATCTGTCCATTATTATCAAGTATAGCTAAAAATTTTTCGTTTGGACTAAATGCTATAGATATACTTCTAGTCATACTATTTGATAGAATTTTTTTTAGTTGACCTCTATAAATATCCCAGATTTTTACATTACCGTTTAAATCTATAGTTGCTAAATATCTACCATCTGGAGAAAAGTCTACGGGATTACCTATATATACAGTATTATCTTTACAATAAACAACAGAGAAAAGTAGAAAAAAAAGTAGAATTGTTAAAGATAAACCTCTCTTCAACATCTCTTACCCTTTACTTAAATCTGTTTCTATACTTTCTGTTTAAGAAATCTGAATAGAGTATAGGTGGGTCTTTTATATCATTATCATGAGCTACAAATTTTTCTTCCTGTATTTTAGTTAAAAGATAATCTTTAAGCTTATCGTTATATGGATAACTACAGAAAGGAGCTTGATTAAATAACTTGTAGTATGTATCAAAGCTATACAAATTGTTTCCAGTATGGAAGAAGTCCATAAGAATTTTTATAAACTTTTTAACATTTTCTTCGTTAACCTTTCTAACTTCCACTCTTTCTTTTCTTATTATAGGGTTTCCATTTTCATCTACATCTTCAACCTGTTTGGTGATCACCTCTTTTCTTAAGAAAGCTATACCGGGAACTTTAATTTCTTTTTCTACAATCCTACCGTTTTCTTTTACCTTTACTTTTTTATAGCTGTAAACTTTACCTGAGCTTTCCTCTCCAGCTAAATAGTATCCATAAAATAATCTAGCTATATCTGCATATCTACCTAGCTTACTATCTTTATAATCCTTATCATTTTCAGGTAATGTTGGTAATGTTACCCACTCTTCAACTAAATATTGGAACATAACTTCATCATTGTTTCTAGTTTTATAACAGTGCCAGTAAGGAACTGTATAAATTCTACCTAATAACTGCATCATAGAAAATTCTGTTAACATCCTTAATACATAGTTAGGAGCATCAGCTACAGCAGCATTTCCTCCAATAGAAAAACCACTTCCTAAAATGTATAAACTAAAACTACTTCCCTCAGACTTTTTATAAAGTATTGATGTATTACTTGCATAACCAAGAGGTAGAGCCAATGTATATGTTCCAGTTGATACTTGGGCATGTAAATCTAACGTTAAAACTTTAGCAACATTGTTTTTATCTAAACTAACACTTGTATCAGTTTTAGTACTACCTCCTCCAAAAGTTGCATCTAGGTTAGCAGTTAAACCGGTACTTAGTATTTGGTCTAACTCAGTTATTTTCCCACTTATATTTATACCTGCCACCGCTTCAGCTGTTGCACCTGTATAAATCGTAAGATATTTTCCTGCAATAGGAGAGCTTGTGAGTTTTGTTATTGTAGTAGTCAAAATTCCATAAATATTGTCTGCTATAGTTGGATCATTAGTTTCATTTCTAATTGACGAAATAGTTAATGTTCTCGGTTCTCCAATTATATATGCTAAATCTCTTCCAAACAGTCTTAAAGGTATCTCATATTTTGTTTTATTAGCCATTATTTTCTTCTCGCCTCTAACCGCATTAAATATCTTTTCTGTTGCTTTTTCTATTTTCATTGTAGCCAATTCACTTTCACAAGATGTTGAGGATAAAATAACAAACGAAGAAATAGTAAAAACTGCTGACAAAGCAATAAATTTTTTATTATTCATTTCTATTACCTCATCAATTATGATTTACTTTTCCAAATCTATATATATCTTAATTTGGTTTGTATTTGTTTTTTTCCCATACCAAAATAGGTTTTCATCACTTACGTTGTAAGTTTTTATAAATTTAGCAACTGTTCCTGCTTTCTTTTTCCCTCTATCTTCGCCATTAGTGTCTTCTCCTACAACGGTAATCACATTGTCAGGATAACCTCTAACAATTTCATCTTTATAAAGTTGCATAATTTTCCTTAGTATTTTCGTTCCGCTTCCGTTTATCGTATATATATCATTACCGTTAAATAACAGATTGTCTGGAATAGTTATCTCTAAACCTTTTTGTGTTTCCTTTACATTAACATTAGAAATCCCTTTTAGATAAACAGTTCTCAATGCTTTTACTAATTCCGGTTTTTCTAAAACTGGATTAACAACTTCTTCTATCTGAGAGAGATTTTGACAGGAGCTTAAGATTGGTAAAGAAGAGATAGAAGCTAAAGTTAAAAATAAAATAAAAACCCCTTTTCCTTTTTGCATTTTTTTCCTCTATACTTTTGTTTCAACAGTGTATAATATTACTTACTTCTACTTCTAATATCAACCTTTATGTTTTTATCTATAATAATTACTTTTCTAACTCTAGGGTCTAGCTTTTTAATATCTCTGGTATAGATTTCTTTTTTCTTTAAATGGGGATTTTTCTTAAAAACTCCTTTCTGTTTAATTTTTACATTTTCTATATAGTGCTGAACTTGAATATTTTTTTTCATTCTTAATGTTTTTTCATCTATTTTAGTTTTGAATATGGAAACTCCACCTTGAGAAGTTGTTTCAATCTTTTTATTAGCATTGTATATATACATTGTATTACCGTGAATTCCACCTCTTCTTTGATAATGGCGTGCCTTTGTTTCCTCCATTCTTTGCTTTAGTCGTTTCATCTCATCTTCATCTGCATAGGAAAAATTGGGAACTATAAACTGAAAGAAGCTAATAAAAAAAACCCCGAAAAATAAAATTCTAAACTTCATATTTTCTTCCCCTACTAAAATGAAAAATTAAAATAAAAAACTAATAGATTAATTTCTATCTATTTCTATAGTGTTCTACATAACCACCATTGGCTCTAGGGGTAGCTTCATCACCAATATCAATACTACCGATTTGATTATCCTGACCTATGCCAACGTTAGTAACTCTGCTACCAGACATCTTAGCTTTGTTCTCAA
>JALSPY010000015.1 GCA_026985705.1 Hydrogenothermaceae bacterium
CAGTAAGATTCGCAAGTTCCTTAACTATCTCTAGTCCACCGGTACCAGCTCTATGTTTCTCGGCTAACTTTTTTTTCTCTTCAAAAAATTTATTTATTATATTTTTTATATCCTTGGTTTCTGTTTTATTCATTTCTATACACCACAAAATTAATTGGGTAAATTATATATTTAAATTTTTAAATATGAATCATTGAATGTTAAAAATCATCTATTTAACCTTTTCCATAAATACCTTTTAACTCATTATATTTGTCAAAAAATCTAGTTTTAAGCCATTTTCTATCTAACCATTCTATAGGATTAACTTCTAATCCTTGAACTAACACTCCAAAATGTAGATGGTCTCCTAATGCTAATCCTGTTGTATCTGTATGGGCTATTATCTGACCTTTTTTTACAGTATCACCTTTTTTAACTTTGAAATCTAAAAGATGTGAATATAAAGTAAATACTCCAAGACCATGCTCTACTATTATTGTATTTCCGTATATACCTAAAGATCCTGTAAATACAACTATTCCATCTTCTGCAACTGGAACTTCGGCATTTCTTATGGAAGCTATATCTATACCTTTATGATAAGCATCTCCTCCTTCTATTATTTTTCCTTTGTATTTATACTTTCTATAGTCTGCAAAACCTCCTAAAACTGCTGCTCTTTTCATTATTGTAAACTTGTCTTTAAACTGGGGTTTTAAAAGAACTATATTTTTGGTTATTGAGTGTATCTTATCTTCATTCTCCTTTCTCATTTCAACATTAACATACTTGAATAACTCTATATCATTTAAAAATTTTTTATTACCAGCTAAAATTCTTATTTTTCTCATTAGTTTATTGGATACTTTTATTAAAGACTTTCTGTATCTTTTCAGCTTAAATCTGTATGGAATTTTAACTGTTGTAATGTTTCCTGCTTTATCTTTAGCAGAAACAAATATTTCTTTTTTTGTTTCCCAATAGTAAGGATATGGAAAGACACAGGTATAAACAGATTTGTTTTTAAAAACACCTGATAAACAGTTAAATTTTAAATCTTCCATTTGTATATAGACTTTTTCTACATCATCGGAAACTTTGAAAAATGCGAAGGCTGTTCCTCCATTCATTATATATCTTTGGGAGTATAGATTGTTTATCTCTGGAGGTTCAGGGTCAACTATGAATTTAAGAGGTTTAACAGTTTTATTCTCAAACAAACCTCTATCAGAGGCAGAAATAATAAGGTCTACTTCACCCTTTTTCAGTTTGTATTTATCGGCATCAATATCAACTTTAACTTCTTTTTCTTTTACACCACTTGGAATGTCAATCTTTTTTACAAATTTGTTTTCTCCATCTTGAACTATGTAAATTGCTATTTCTTTTAAACCGGAGTTATCGTCCGAAATTTTAAACTCTAAACTGTATTTTTTACCTATTATCTTTCTTAAGTTTTGATTTTTAAGTGATATTTCTGGGTCTCTAAAATCTACAATACCTTTCAGGTAGAGATAAATACCCCCAACTATCATAGTTAAAATAACAAAAAGAATAAATTTGTCTCTCAACTGTTCCTCCTCTTTTTATAATTATCTTTATATACTCTCTGCTATATCTTTTTCAGTTAAAGATAAATATTTACTGTAAGCATTCAAGAATGCTTTTATACTAGCTTCTACAATATCTATTGACCAACCTTTCCCAACTACTTCATAACCTTCAAAATCTATAGTAAGTTTAGCTTCTCCAATTGCATCTTTACCATAGGTTATAGCTCTAACATTAAACTCCTTAAGTTTAAATCTATCTTCTATATTAAGAGCTTTACCTAATGCTTTCAATGTGCAATCTATTGGACCACCTCCAAGGACTGTGTAAGGAGACGTTTCAACCTCCTCAACTTTAAGTTTTACAGTTGCAGTAGGTATTACTGTATTACCTGTTAAAACATGGAAGTAAGAAAGTTGGGCTAATTTCTGATTAGTGCTAAGCTCATCAAGAACTAATGCTTCTATATCCTCATTAAATACCTGTTTTTTCTTATCTGCTAAATCTTTAAACTTTACAAAAAGTTTTTCTATCTGCTCGTCAGAAAGGTTATAACCTAACTCTTCAACTTTAGTTTTGAATGCATGTCTTCCTGAATGTTTACCTAAGACTAAATTGCTTCCTTTTTTTATTTCTAATCCAATATCTTCTGGTCTCATTATTTCATAAGTCTCTCTATGTGCCAATACTCCGTGCTGGTGTATTCCCGCTTCATGGGCAAAAGCATTATCTCCAACTATAGCCTTATTAGGCTGGACGAAACTACCTGTTATCTGACAGAGTAGTCTGCTACTTGGGTAAATTTCCTTTGTATTTATAGTTGTATAAACCTCTTTAAAATAATCATGTCTAACTTTTAAAGCCATTACTACCTCTTCTATTGCTGCATTTCCAGCCCTTTCACCTATTCCGTTAACAGTCGCATGAACCTGTCTAGCTCCCTTTTTAATTGCTGATAGTGAGTTAGCTACTGCTAAACCTAAATCATTATGACAGTGAACTGATATAATAGCCTTGTCTATATTTGGAACATTGTTTTTTATATCCTCTATTAACTGTCCAAACTCTTCAGGTATAGCATACCCTACAGTATCAGGAACATTTATTGTTTTAGCCCCAGCATCAATTACAGCTTCAAAAATTTTAAAAAGGAAATCTCTATCTGATCTGAAAGCATCTTCAGCTGAAAACTCAACATCATCAGTAAACTTTCTGGCAAATTTTACAGCTTTAACAGCCCTTTCCAAAACTTCATCCGGAGACATTTTTAGTTTATATTTCATATGAATTGGTGATGTTGCTATAAATGTATGTATTCTCTTTCTTTCTGCAGGTTCTAAAGCCTTACCTGCTTTCTCTATATCATTCTCCAGTGCTCTTGCAAGTGAGCATATAGTTGAATTTTTTACGACTTTTGCAACCTCATTTATAGCTTCGTAATCTCCTATTGATGCTGCTGCAAATCCAGCTTCTATTATATCAACTCCTAATTTTTCTAGCTGTAAAGCCATTCTAACTTTTTCTTCTTTTGTCATAGAGAAACCGGGAGCCTGTTCACCATCTCTAAGAGTTGTATCGAATATAAAGACCTTTTCCTTCTCCATTATTTGTCTCCTTATTAATAATTATTCTTATTAAGTGTAAATATATATAATGTAAAATTTTATCATTAAAAATTATGATAAAAGAAATATAGGAATAGGAAAAAATACTTGTTAATTTTAATACCTCATCTACAGTTATATAAACAGCTAGTTATATAAATTTTAAGATTACTTTGTATCGTATATTTGACTAAATACTTTTTTTAGGAAAATATATAATAAATATCTAAATCCATAAAAAAAAGGAATTAAAAGTGATTAAAGTTGGAGAGCAAATACCTTATTTTGAGTTTTTAGAAGGAATTAAAGGAAAAAGTCTTTATGATTTGAAACAAAAATATCATATAGTTATATATAAAGCTAAGGAAGATTTACTGGAGGAAAAGGAAGATGAATTTGAGAGGGCAAATATTAAACTTATTGATTATATACAGCTAACAACGAAGGATTTTTTAGATAAAATAGGATTAAGTGATAAAGATGAGTTTATTATAATTGCAGATAGATTTGGTGTAGTTCAGTATGTATCTGATAAAATTCCATCATTTGAGGAGATAATGAATATAATCTTCTTTGCTGAAAATGAAGGATGTTGCTCTTTATAGAGAGTTAGTATAGATTAACTTAATTAAAATAAATATAAGAGGTTCTTCATAGATGGCTTCAACATCAGCAGTTGATAAAGTATTGGAAGAAGTTGCTAATATGCATGCATCAGATATTATCCTCCTCTCTTTTGTTATACTTGGGGCTGGATTTCTTACATACATCGTTTTACTGTTTAGAGACAAGAAAAAACCTGAGAAAGAGAGACGGTCCAAATTCGTTCTATTCCTAATAGCTCTAAATGTAAGTTTCTTCACAACGGTGGTAATTTTTGTCTATAAGGTTTTATTAATAGGTTTAAAATATCTTTTTTCAGGTTAAAATTAAAATGGTTAGATTATTTAGCTTTTTAATTTTTATAAGCTTTTTAGTGTTATCCTGTTCACCTAGATATGAAACTGTCCACATATATCATCCACCTAAAAGTCTACAGGGAAAAAGATGTATAAAAGAGTGTGAAAAAGAAAAATCTAAGTGTAAAAAAGATTGCTTACAAAGGAAGAGAAAATGTTATAAAGATGCTATAAAATTAGCCAATGATTTATATAAAGAAAAAATTGATATTTATGAGAAAGAATATAGAAACTATTTAACGATGTATAAGCAGTATAAGGAAGAGTTGAAAGATTGGGAGTATAGAAAGAGAGAATTGGAAGAAAGTTATTACTACTTTGATAGACTGTGCAAATCTGATAAGAGATTTTGTGGAGATAAGGATTTTTATTATAAACTACTTATAGATTGGAAAACTAAAAGACCTTATCCCCCAGATAAACCAACAAAACCATCTCTATCAAAATTAATAAATCAGCAAAAAAATATATTATGTAGTTTTTCCTGTGGTTGTGAGGAAGAGTATAACCTTTGTTTTAAAGAGTGTGGTGGAAAAATAGAAATAAAAAAAGTATGTATTGAAAATTGTGATTAGTTTTTTCTAACTATTTTCTAATAATTATTACTTTAAACTACTTCTTTTAAATCTAAGAGAACCATCAAAAGTCTGTCTATACCTAAAGATGCTCCACTACACTTAGGAAGGTCTTTAACTGAATTTATAAAGTCTATATCTAAATTATATTCCTTTCCTGTTTCCCTATACTTTTTTTCTATATCCTGTTGAAGGATTTCTTTTAAAAGTTCACTATCCCTTAACTCCTGATAACCGTTTACTAGCTCAACTCCTCCAATGTAAGCTTCAAACCTTTTTGCAATATTTCCTTTAATTTCTGATAAAGCTCCTAACTCTTTCGGATAGTTATATATAAAAGTAGGTTTATCCTTCCCTAGATTATTTTCTACATAGAATGAATAAATTGTGTAAAATAACTCTTCCCAGTTGTCAGGATTAATATTTGAATGTTTTAAAGGCGAATTTTTCAAAAATTTATACATTGAGTTTTTATCATAGATATCAACTTTTGTGTATCTGTAGAAAGCCTCTTCAACTGTTAACTTTTCCCAGTTTGATAAATCATACTCCCTTCCATTAAATTTAATCTTTGTTTTTTTATAAATAGAAATTGCAGATTGAACAAATATATTTTTTGTGTCCTCCATTAAATCATCTAAGTCATAATCAACTCTATACCATTCAAGCATTAAAAACTCTGTTTTATGAATTTTAGAGCCTTCATAATTTCTAAAAACTTTAGTTATCTGATAAATATCTCTTTTTATCTTAGATAAGATTATTTTCATTTCATATTCAGGGGATGTGTGTAAATAACCTAATCTTTTCTTCCCATCCG
>JALSPY010000016.1 GCA_026985705.1 Hydrogenothermaceae bacterium
AACATAGAGAAATGGGCTAAAAGTAAAGGTTTTCAGATAAAAGGAACAAGACTTTACAAAAATGAGCCTTTTCCAGATTTTTCATCATTTGACATACTGGTTATTATGGGTGGTCCAATGGGAGTTCACGATGAAGGAAAATACAAATTTTTAGTAAAAGAAAAAATATTTATAGAAAATGCAATAAATCTAAGTAAAAAAGTGTTTGGAGTTTGTTTAGGGGCACAGTTAATAGCTGATGTGTTAGGAGCTAAAGTTTATAAAAATAAGTATAAAGAGATTGGATGGTTTCCTGTAAAGCTTACAGAAGAAGGGATAAACTCTGAAAACTTTGAAGGATTTCCTAAAGAGTTTGTAGCTTTCCATTGGCACGGGGACACCTTTGATTTACCTAGTGGAGCTGTTAGAGTTGCATTCAATAAAGCAACAAAAAATCAAGCCTTTGAGCACAATAATGGGAATGTTTTAGGATTACAATTTCATTTAGAAACAACTTATAACTCTGCCACAGAATTAATACAGAACTCAGAGGAAGAGTTAAAGGAAAAAGGAGTGTTTATTCAATCTCCAGAGGAGATTTTAAGTAAAAAAGATAATTTTCAAACTATAGAAGATTTACTGTTTAAACTTTTAGATAACTTTATAAAAAGTTAATTTATAACTTTGTAAGAAATTGCCTTACAGTTTTGTAAGAAATTGCTTTACAATTTTTGTTAAAGGTTAATAAACAATTTTATAAAAGGTAAAAAATGGCTTACTTTCCCCTATTTGTAGATTTAAAAGATAAAAATATTCTCATAGTTGGTGGTGGAAAGATTGCAGAGAGAAAAATAGATGTATTACTTCAGTTTTTACCTAAGATAACAGTTATAACAGAAGAGATTAAATCAGAAAGAATTAAAGAGTTATATAAAAAAGATAAAATAAAATTAGAATTAAGACAATTTGATATTGAAGATTTAAAGGATAGAGATTTAGTTATTGTAGCTGTTGGTAATATTCCTTTACAGGAGAAAATTTATAGAGAGTGTGTTAAAAGAAAAATTCCCGTTAACTCTGTAGATAGTTTAGATTTTTGCAGTTTTATATTCCCTGCAATTGTTAAAGAAGATGATATTGTGATAGGTATATCAACTTCTGGAAAAGCACCAGCTTTAGCGAGTAAACTAAAAGAAATAATAAGAGATTGTCTTCCTAAAAATTTAAAATCAGTTTTAAAGGATATGGTTAGGTTAAGGGAAAGTTTACCTAAAGGTAGAGAAAGACAGAAAATTTTGATAAATTTCCTTAAAAAAAGATTAAAGGATTAAAGAATGAAAAAAATTACTTATAAACTTCCAACAGAGTTATTCGAGATATTTGCTGTTGAGCTTAATGGTTATGGATTTGAAATATTAGAAAGAAATGAGAATGAAACAACATTTGCTATATATGTTGAAGAAGATGAGGAGGAAGCTTTAAAAGATGCAGTAAACGAGATATTTAAAGATTTAGGGGCTGGGGAGTTATTAGAAGAAAAATTTATTCCTGAGGAGAATTGGACAGATAAATGGAAAGAGAATATTAAGCCTATAGAGGTCCCTCCCTTTATTATCTTGCCTGAATGGGAAATTTATGAAGGAGATAAACTTATACCTATAAAGATAAGAATAGGTATGGCTTTTGGAACTGGTTTACATGCTACCACACAGATGGTTTTAAAACTTTTACCTAAATATATATCTAAAGGAGATACTGTTTTAGATGTTGGAACAGGAACTGGAATACTTGCAATAGCATCAGCAAAACTAGGAGCTAAAAGGGTGAAAGGAATAGATATAGATGAAACTGCTATAGAAGAATGTAAAGTTAACTGTTGGGAAAATGAAGAAAAAAATATAGAGTGTGTAAAGGCATCTCCAAAAGATATAAAAGAGAAGTTTGATATAGTTTTAGCAAACCTAGAAATGAAAATTTTTAGAGAAACCTTTAAGGATATAACAAAACTGTTTAAGAAATATCTCATTATCTCTGGTATTTTTAAGCCTACAGAGAAAGAAGAGATATTAAAATTGATAAAGGAAAGTAATTTGAAGGTTGTTGATGAGTTGTCTAAACCTGAAGATGAAGATAAACCAAAAGATATTTGGTTTGCCTTTGTTTTAAAGCATAATTATGATTAAAAATAATTAAAAGGGAAGATAAAAAGATGAATTTTTATCCATACTACAAAAAGATTGATATTTTCTCAAAGGCAAGTAAAGAGGCTGAAGAATTCTCTAAAAAGTTAAAAGACTGGTTAATATCTAAGGGAATAAAAAGTAGAATTTTTAAAAATCTTGCAGAGTTAGAGCACGAGGAGCTATTAAAGAACACAAATCTATTAATTGTTGTTGGTGGAGATGGAACATTACTTATAGCCACTAGGAGAGTTGCAAGATATGAAATACCTGTTTTAGGTATAAATCTGGGAACTTTAGGATTTCTTACAGAAGTTAATAAGGAAAAAGCATTTCAAGAGTTGGAAACTATACTATCCAAACCTTTATGTATTTCCCGTAGAATGATGTTAAGAGCTACAGTGTATAGAGATGGTAAAAAGTTAGCTGAGGCAGACTGTTTAAACGATGTAGTTATTAACAAAGATGTTATATCAAGAATTGTTGATGTATCAGTCTATATAGGAAACACATACATTACAACATACAACGGAGATGGGATTATAATATCAACTCCTAATGGTTCAACCGGTTATGCTTTATCTGCAGGAGGTCCAATTGTTTATCCAATGATGGAAGTTTTTATAATTGTCCCTATATGCCCCCATACATTAACGGATAGACCTTTATTACTTCCACCATTTGAGCCTATAAAGATAAAAATCATCTCTAAAGATAAAAATGCTTGGTTAACTTTGGACGGACAGGAAGGGACCCAATTAAAATACGGTGATGAGATTGTAGTTAAACAATCCCCTTACTTTGCTTATCTAGTAAGAACACCTTACAAAAATTATTTTGATATTTTAAGGGAAAAACTGTCTTGGAAGTAAAAAATGTTTAGAGTTGGGATAGGTTTTGATTTTCACAGATTAGAGGAAGGTAGAAAGTTAATAATAGGTGGGGTAGATATTCCATATGAAAAAGGCTTCGTCGCCCATTCTGATGGAGATATATTCTTTCATGCATTAACAGATGCCTTATTAGGTGCTATAGGTTATGGTGATATTGGGGAGTTATTTCCCGATACAGAGGATAAATGGAAAGATGCTGACAGCTCCTTATTTTTAAAGGAAGCTAACAGAATAGTTAATAGTGTTGGATATGAGGTAGTGAATATAGATGGAGTTATAATTTTAGAAAAACCTAAAATAAAACCTTACAGAGAAAAAATTATAGAAAATACAGCCAATATTTTAAAGATACAGAAAAACCAGATATTCATAAAAGGAAAAACTTATGAAAAGTTAGGAGATTTAGGAAAGGGCTTAGGTGCTGAGTGTAGGGTTGTAGTTTTACTAAAAAGAAAAATCTAAAGATGGATAAGAGTATATATCTAATCTGGATATACTTTCTTTCTGTAATTTTTTTTACAAAACAGGTAAAAGAGTATTTACCATTTATTATCATTACAGTTTTACTAATACTTTTAGAGGTAGTTAACTATTTCTTTTCATTAAAAACTGATTTTTTGTTAATTGTTGAAACTGTATTAATTATATTAGCATTTATACTGAAGAATAATTTCACAAATAAAAAATTTAAATACTTGCTTATATTAACCTTACTTATACTTACCTCTTTTAAGTTTATAGGTAAAATCTTTTTAACCCAAAATATCAGAGATGAAGAGTTAATAAGAATACTTCTTATATTCCTAATTTTCAAAAATTTTAAAGATTTTAGAGATTTTTTACTCTGGATAAGTTTATTAACCATTCTGTTTTTATCTACATTTACAAATATTTATTTATTCATTACAGGTTTAAGTTTAACGATTGCAATATACTATACAAAGGAAATTATAGAAAATCTATTTCGTAAATTAGAGCTTGATAAATTGAGATATAGAAAACTTCTGGATAAAGCTATAAATTTTGAAATCCAAGAGGGATTAAACAAAGTTAATGATGAATTAAAAATAACACATAAAAAGTTAAAGGAGATTTTTAAACTTAGTAATCGTACTATAAGACCAATAGATTTAGAAGAAATAGGAGAAAATGTTATAAGTGGTTTGTTAAATTTAGGATATAAGGGAGTAGCTATTTTAATAGAGGATAAAAATAATGTTATATTTAAAAAGGGAGGCTTTATTCCTGAAATTGAAAAATATAAAAATATAGATTTACAAAATTTTCAAACGGTAAAAATATTACTTAACAGTAAAGTTGTAATAATTCCGTTAAAAACGGATAGTAAAACTATTGGAGCTATTTTTGTTTATAAAAAATCTGAGATACTTCCTGATGAAATTGAATATTTACAAACCTATACAAACTCTGTATCTACTGCTATAGCCAAAACTCTATACTTTAAAGAAAAAGAGGAGTTAGAGAGAAACCTATTTCAAGCAGAAAAACATGCAGTGTTAGGGAAACTTTCAGCGGGAATTTCTCACAATCTAAAAAATCCTTTAGCAGTTATAACATCATCTGCCTTTGCATTGAGAAGAAAATTAGAAAAAGGTGATATAGAGAAAGGATTGAAACTGATAGATAGAATAGAGAAAAACAGTAAAAGAGCTGAAGAGATAATTAATAAACTTCTAGATTATGCGAAACCTTCCTTTTACTCTAAACAGAAAATTAATTTAAAGGAAGTCATTGAAAACTCGTTAGATTTTATTAAATCAAGTATAAAGGGAAAGGATATAGATATAAAAAAGGAGCTTGAAGACATAACTATAAGTGGAGATAGAAATTTTTTAGAACAAGCTATAGTAAATATTCTTTTAAATTCTGTTGAAGCTATTGAGGAAAAAGGAAAGATAGAGATTTCTTTAAAAAGAGAAAATAATAATATCCTTTTAAAAATTAAAGATAATGGTTATGGTATTCCTGAAAATATAAAGAAAGAGATATTTGAGCCTTACTTTACAACAAAGGCAAATGGAACAGGTTTAGGTTTATCAATTGCTAAAAAGATAATATCAGAACATAATGGAGAGATAGAGGTTAAAACGGAGGAAGGAAAGGGAACAGAGTTTATTATTAAGTTTAATATTGAGGAGTGAACTACTACCGATTAAAATCGGTAGCTTCTGTAGGGGTTTGTCGCTTAATGCGACCTTACCCTACACAGGTGGTCACCACACCTTGCTACCGCTATCTGACAGAAAATTTACCTGCCAGACTTACGGCTACTTCCTCTTTTTATTGTTTTGTTTTTCTTTTTTACATATCCCGTTTGGTT
>JALSPY010000017.1 GCA_026985705.1 Hydrogenothermaceae bacterium
AAGGTTTTTCAGTTGATATTGCAGGTTTTCAAAAAAATCTAGATATACAAAGGGAAAAAGCTAGGAAAAATTGGAAGGGACAAGCCAAAGAAATTAAACCTATATATATTGAGTTAAAAAATAAACTTCATTCTACAGAGTTTTTAGGTTATCAAAAGTATGAGGTTGAAGATAGTAAGATAATTTCAGTAATAAAAAACGATAAAGAGGTAAATGAGCTAAAGGAAGGCGAAATTGGAGAGGTGATATTAGATAAAACTCCATTTTATCCAGAAAAGGGAGGGCAAGTAGGAGATACTGGTATAATTGAAGGAAAAGGTTTCCTAGCTGAAGTCTTAGATACCCAAACACCTATAGATAATCTTATAGTCCATAAAGTTAAAGTTTTATTCGGTAGTCTGAAAGTAGGTGAAACTGTTTTTGCTAAGATAGATATAGAGAGAAGAAAAGATGTAATGAGACATCACACAGCAACCCATCTATTACATTCAGCTTTAAGGGATATTTTAGGGGAGCATGTAAAACAAGCAGGTTCACTTGTCCATCCTGACTATTTAAGATTTGACTTTACACATTTTGAAGCTCTATCAGAGGAAGATATTAAAAGAGTTGAGGAGCTTGTTAATAATGAAATAATGAAGAACGAAGAAGTTGTTTGTGAAGAGTTAAGTTATGATGAAGCTATAAAATCTGGTGCTATAGCAATCTTTGAGGAAAAATACGGAGATAAAGTTAGAGTAATAACTGCAGGTATATCAAAGGAGCTTTGTGGTGGAACACATGTAAGCAGAACAGGAGATATAGGATACTTTAAAATTATTTCTGAAACTGCAATATCTTCAGGGACAAGAAGAATAGAAGCGGTTGCCGGTAGAAAGGCAGTTGAATTTGGACAGAGGGAGCATTTCTTACTTGAAGATATAAAAAGAGCTTTAGCCTCTAAAGAAGATGAGATATTAGACAAAATAGAAACACTGAAGGAAAAACTTAAGGAAGCTGAAAGGGAAATAAAAAGATTAAAACAGAAAAATTTAGTTAACAGAATTACAGATATACTAAATGTTGAAGATACAGGAGATTATAAAATTGCCTATGGCAAAGTTGAAGAGCTAAAAGCAAATGAGTTAAGAGATTTAGTAGATGTTGCTAAATCTAAACTTGGTAAGGCAGTGGTATTAATTGCATCTATAGATAAAGAGAAGGGTAAAGTCAATTTAGTTGTAGGAGTTAATAAAAGTCTAACAGATAAACTGAATGCAGGTAATATAGTGAGAGAGGTGGCTAAAATTTTAGGTGGAAAGGGTGGTGGAAAACCTGATATGGCTCAAGGAGGTGGAACAGATATTAAAAAATTAAAGGATGCATTCAAAAAATTTGTGGAAATCACTAAAAATTAAAAGAGGTGTAAATTATGGTTGACCCGTATACATCTATAATAAGTCAGATATTTTGGCTTATATTCTTCTTTATGTTGTTTTTCCCTATGTTAAAAGCTCAAACTCTAGAGTGGAGTAGAGAAAAATTAATAAAAGCTATAGAGGAAAAGAGAAAATCTAGAGTTATAACTATGATACACAGACAGGAAACCCGCTCACTTTTTGGTTTATTTATGATGAGATTTATAAATATAGAGGACAGTGAGCAAGTATTAAGAGCAATAAGAATGACACCTAAAAATATGCCCATTGACTTTATTATTCATACACCCGGTGGTTTAGCTTTAGCAGCAACACAGATAGCAAATGCACTATTAGACCACGAGGCACCAGTCCGAGTTATAGTCCCCCATTATGCAATGTCTGGAGGAACACTCATAGCATTAGCGGCAGATGAGATAATCATGGACAAACATGCAGTATTAGGACCTGTTGACCCACAGTTAGGACAAGAGCCAGCCGCTTCTATAGTTAAAATTAAAGAGTTAAAGAAACCTGAGGATATAGATGACAGCACATTAGTTAAGATAGATATAAGCGAAAAAGCCCTAAAACAGATGTATGAAAATGTTGTAAATATTTTGATGAGGAAAGGTTATGAAGAAAAAGTGGCTAAAAGGATTTCTGAGGAGTTATCACAGGGTAAATGGACACATGATTATCCTTTAACAGTTGAATATCTAAAGGAGCTAGGATTAAAAATATCAACAGATGTTCCAAATGAAGTTTATGCTCTTATGGATTTATATCCCCAGCCTTCCGGAGCTCAATCGGTTCAATATATTCCTGTTCCATATAATAAAGGAAATAATCACTAGTTTTTTTCCTCTATATTCTACTTTTTATTAAAAATTGTTTTTTAACTTAATAAAGTATAAATTTGTTGTATATGCTAGTTTGGTAAATTTAGATAAATGACAAATTTTAACTTTAGTTTATAAAAAAATTTAAGATTAAAGTTTTAAGAAAAGATTTTATAATATAGCTATTATAATAAATTTTTTAATAAACTAAATAAGGGGTAGATATTGAGTTTAAAAAAGGATGTAAAAATAAAACTCCTAGTTGCTTTCACTATTATCGTAGTTTCAATTTATCTAGCTCTAACAAAACCTATAAAACTCGGTTTAGATTTGCAAGGTGGTATAAGTATAGTTTTAGAGGTAGATATAGATACTGTATTAGAAAATAATTACAAACAGTTAGGTAAAGATATAGAGGAGTTGTTGAAAGATAAAGAGATAGATGTTTTAGATATAAAGGTAGATAAAAAAAGATTGATAATTTCCATTCTAGATAATTCTAAATTGGAAGAAGCTAAAAAACTGATTTTTTCTAAATTTGGAAGGATTGTTAATGTAGAAACGGATAAAGATTATTTATTAATTAGCTATAAGAAAGAATACCTTGAAAATTTAAAAAAAGATATAGTCAATAGAACTATAGAAGTTTTAAGAAGAAGAATTGATGAGTTTGGAACATTAAACCCTAATATAGCCAAACTTGGAGATAAAAGAATTATTGTAGAATTACCGGGAGTTGTTAATCCAGATAGGGCTAAAGCCATAATAGGTAAAACTGCTCAACTTGAGATATTAGAAGTTGTAGATTATGCAATGTCTAAAGAGGAGTTATTAGCTAAGTATCCTGATGGTTTACCAAAGGGAACAAAGATTATTGAAGGTATTCCTAAAAAGTATGGGAAACAGAGTGTAAAAGAGTGGTTTCTAGTTAAAGATACTCCCATAATAACTGGAGACGATTTAAAAGATGCACAGGTAAGGTTGGATCAGTATGGAAATCCTGCTGTAGATTTTGAGCTTAAATCTAACTCTGCAGAAAAATTTGGAGAAGCAACGGCAAGACTTATAAATAAAAGAATGGCAATAGTTTTAGACAATAAGGTTATTTCTGCTCCAGTTGTAAGAAGTAGAATATCAAATGCAGGTCAGATAACAGGAGATTTTACTCCTGAAGAAGCTTCAGATTTAGCTCTAGTTTTAAGAGCTGGAGCTTTACCTGCACCGGTTAAGATATTAGAGGAAAGGCTTATAGGTCCAACACTTGGTAAAGACAGTATTCAAAAGACCCTAAATGCTGGGATTGTAGCTTTAACATTAGTTGGAATATTTATGATTTTTAGATATGCAATCTCCGGTTTTATATCTATTATTGCACTCCTTATAAATGGTTTACTTCTATGGGCTACATTAGTTAGTTTTGATATTACTTTAACACTACCGGGGATAGCTGGTATTATTTTGAATATAGGAATGTCTGTTGATGCTAATGTAATAATCTTTGAAAGAATTAGAGAAGAGTTAAAAAAAGGAAAAACTTTAAGAGTTTCCCTTGAAGAAGGATTTAAAAGAGCTTGGGATGCTATACTTGACGCTCAAATCACAACACTTATAGCTGCATTTGTATTATTTCAGTTTGGAACAGGTCCTTTAAAAGGTTTCGCAGCTACACTTTCTATAGGAACAATCACATCTATATTTACAGCAATGTTTATAACAAAACTACTTTTAGATATTATAGTTGGAGACAAAAAAAGTATGAAATATGCTATCTAAGGAGAAAAGGATGAGAAAATTTTTAGATATAACTCCTAATATAGATTTTATGAAATTAAAGAAATTTGGTTATATTTTCTCTTCAATAATGGTTTTATTAAGTGTTGCAATAATATACTTTAAAGGTTTTAATCTAGGTTTAGACTTTACAGGTGGAACTGCAATTCAGATTAGATTTGAAAAACCTATAGATATTAAAACATTAAGGGATGCTTTAAAAGATATAAATCTAGAAGATAGTGTTATTCAAGAAATAGGTAAAAATAAGAGAGATTATGAAATAAGAGTTTCATTAAAAAAGGGAAGCTCTAAAGAGATATACAGAAAGGTAAAAACCGTTTTGGATAAACATTTTCCAAATCAGTATGAGATTTTAAAACTTGACTATATAGGAGCAGTGATAGGAAAGGAGCTAAGAGAGGCAAGTATATATTCAATTATAGCTGTAATGGTAGCTATACTAGTTTATGTTGCATACAGATTTGAGCCTGTTTTTGCTATAGGAGCGATAGTTCCTCTTTTCCACGATGCATTGATAACAATGGGAATATTCTCAGCTTTCAGTATAGAAGTTGATTTATCAGTAGTAGCTGCAATACTTACAGTTTTAGGTTATTCTTTAAATGACACTATAATTATCTTTGATAGAATAAGGGAAAATATCAGAATAAGAGGTAAGAAAAATCTCTTATTACTTATAAATCAAAGTATAAATGAAAACCTATCAAGAACTGTGATAACCTCTGGAACAACATTATTCTCAGTTTTAGCGTTATACCTTTTTGGTGGTGAAAGCCTTAAAAATTTCTCTCTAGCACTACTAATAGGTATAATCGTAGGAACATACTCATCTATATATGTAGCCTCTCCAATAGTTGCAGATTTAGAGAGATACTTAAGAAAAAAAGGAAGAAAGTATTCACAAGTAGGAGTTTAAAGACTAAAATAATGCAATTTGCATCATAGAACAGGTGAAGTTATGAAAAGAACACAAATTTATTTAGATGAAGATATATACAATTATCTAAAAAGGGAAAACAGTTATTTCTATTTTTTCCTGACTTTTTTCAAAAAGGATTGTTCTTCTCTCTGTTTATAGATAAATAAGCGGCTAAGACCCTGTTTTTTAAAACTGGGATACAGCCACTTGACATTTTTAAAATTCTTTTTAAATTAATTTCCAACATATCTCGTTGCCCTAAAAGGGTTGCAACGAAAACTAAACGGGATATGAAAAGAAGAAAAACGAAACAATAAAAAGAGAAAGTAGCCGTAAGTCTGGCAGGTAAATTTTCTGTCAGATAGCGGTAGCAAGGTGTGGTGACCACCTATGTAGGGTAAGGTTGCATTAA
>JALSPY010000018.1 GCA_026985705.1 Hydrogenothermaceae bacterium
CTTATACTTTTCTTCAAAATTTGGTGAATTTTTACTTAAGTATAGAACCCTTACCGTAGCTATCTTTTCTACTTTACCTTCTTCTGTAGCTTCCAAAAATTTTTCCCTTAAATACTGATGAGTAAACTTTCCAACAAGTATCTGCCTCTTTATCAAGTCTTTAAATTCTGAAAATGCTATACCTTCTCTCTCAAAAACTTCTTTTAACTCTTCTATACTGCTCATATTATTCCTTTTAGCTAAATCTAACATATATCTGTTTATTTCTTCTTGTGAAGCTTTTATTCCCATATTTTCAGCAGTCTGAGATATAAGTATCTGGTTTATAAGCTCATTTAAAGCTTTCTTTTCATCTTTAAAACCATAAAACTCTTGAAATAGTTTTAATTCACTTTTCAGAATAGGTCTTCCATTGACAACAGCAATTATCTTATCTACTAGGATATAATCTTTTGGTAAGTCATCTTTGTTTTCCTTACAAAAAGATAGGGTTGGCACAATTAAAATTGAAAATATAAATAGATAAATAAAATACCTAACCTTCATAAAAGTTATAAAACCTCCTGATAAAAACTAAATTACACATTATTTAAAACTAAACTTTCTACTTAAAAAAGCAATTAAGGAAATCAATTTAAAAGTAAGAATAAAACAAATGTCAATTTAATTTTCTGCTTCCTCTGTTATTTCTTCCCACATCTGAGAAGCACCAGATATAAAACCTTTATAGTAATCATCTATCTCCAGTGTTAACGTTATACTAGCATCAAACTCTGCATACTCATAATCTTCTAGATTCACTAAAGCTATGGTTAATAAACCTCTATTTTCTAAAGCTTCCCACCCATCACCGTATGGTAAACCGATTTCTAATCTTTTGTTTCCCTTTATAATAGTAATTAGTAGTATTGGTTCCTCTTTTTCGTTATCATATAAGATATTTATATCTATCTCCCAACAACCTGTATCAGAACTTATAATTTCCTTTAATTCTTCATCAGGTTCAAAAAAAGCTATAATTTCATCATCTTCTGTAAGTTTTACATCATAAGGATGAAAAACCTTATCCATCTTAACCCCCCCTGAGTATGACAATATTAAAAAGTAAATACTTAATAAAATGATAAAATATATTTAAAATTATATTATATAGGTATATTAGGTATAAAACTATGTTTACTGGTCTGATAGAAGAAATAGGAAAGGTCAGCGATATTTCAATTAGAAACAAAGGTTTAAGGATTAAGATTGAAGCTAAAAATATAATCGTAGATGTAAAAGAGGGAGATAGTATAGCTATTAATGGAGCTTGTTTAACTGTAGTTAATTTATATAAAGATGGATTTTCTTTTGATGTTTCAGAAGAGACATTAAACAGAACAAATATTAAATATCTAAAGATTGGACATTATGTTAATCTAGAGAGAGCTTTAAGAGTTTCAGATAGATTAGGGGGACATATAGTTCAGGGACATGTAGATACAACTTCTGTTATAACTGGATTAACTCCTTACGGAGAACATACAATTTTAAAATTAAAACTACCAAAAGAATACAGAAAATTTGTTATTGAAAAAGGTTCTATAGCCGTAGATGGAATAAGTTTAACTATAAATAAGATAGAAAGTAATGAGATTTCTATTAATATAATTCCTCATACTTTAAAAAACACAAACTTACAGTATAGAAAAGTTGGAGATACTGTTAACTTGGAGTTTGATATTTTAGGGAAGTATGTCCTTAATTATATGGAAGGTTTAGGAAATTCATCAAAGTCGTACCTTGAAAAACTTTTATCTAACTTCTAATATTATTTATTGATAATTTAGTTTTAGGAAGACTGAAAAATATTGGGAAAAATTTCTAATTCAAAAAAAAACAAACCCTACGGTAATGTAAAACCTAAAAATTATAGGGCTATATATGAAGAAAAATTTTACGATATCCTTTTACAGTTAAGATATCCCTTAATGACTATTATCTTTTTTACAACATTAGGTGTTTTAATGCTAATGGTAATAAATCAAAAGACAGATGGGGAAAGCGTTTTAAACTATTTTTTTCACACGATAATAACATTTTCTACAGTAGGCTATACAGAAGGATACGACACAGAACATTTAATGTTAAACAGATTTTTTACATCAATATTTATAATCATTACCTTACCTTTAGTTTATATGTATGGTTTAGTAAGTGTAGTTAACATATTTATGAATAGTAATATTCAAGAAATATATAGATACTGGAGGATGTATAAAAATATGGAAAAGCTGAAAGGTCATTATATAATCTGTAATTTTAATGGAATAACTAAAGAGTTAATAAAAGTATTAAAAAAAAGAAAAATTAAATTTGTTCTAATTGAACCGGATAAAAGCAAGGAGGAAAAAATTAAAGAGCTTGGTATTGAGTTTTATGTGATAGATGAGCCTTACAAAAGGGATGTTTTACTAGGTGTAGGTATAGAAAAGGCTAGAGGATTAATTACTGCATTTGAGGAAAATACTCAAGACATAGCCGTTATAGTTACCGCAAGACTTATTCGTCCAGATAAGAATGAGTTTTATATTGTTTCAACGGCAACAAATGAAGAGAGTGCCGAAAAAATGAAGCTTTTGGGAGCAAATGAAGTAATAGTTCCAAATATAGCTATAGGAAGAAGAATTGCATCATTTATATTCCATAGATCAACACCATTATTAGACAACTTCTTAGAAAAGATAGCTTATGGAGAAAGGACAGATATAGATTTAATAGAGATTTTCATAGATGATAAGAATATCTTGGTTGGAAAAAAATTAAAAGATATAAAACTACGCCAAGAGACAGGAACTACAGTTGTTGCTATAATAAAAGAAAACGGGAAGATGAAGATTTCACCTTCAGGTGATACAGTTATAGATAAGGGAGACCATCTAATATTGTTGGGACATCCTAAAGCCTTAAGAAGAGCCGAGGAATTTATAAAAAAATATCATTCTATAGAAACAGAAGTTATCTCTTAACAGGAGAACTAAAATGATAAAATGGGGTAAAGTTTGGTCAGATTTCTTTATATTCTTAGCATTAACAAGTAATGTAGGATTTATCTTTAGTGAAGACCCATATCAACTTATAATAGCTTTAGGAGTGAATTTAATAGCTACAGTTTTAAAATTTGGAGCTAAAAAAATTCTAGCTGCAGAGTTATTGGCAACTGCATTAGTTGCAGATTTACATCTAATTCCAGCTACAATTTTATACTTTACACATACTCATGTTGACCTTGCTATAGGTTTAGCAATAGGAGCGGCAATAGCTAATATTATATCTATAATTATGCTTATTATAGAAATTATATTTGAGTATTCAAAAGAGGAAGATTACTAAAAAATATATTAATATAATTAAATATAAAAACATCCTAAAGGAGCTTAAAATGTTTAGATTTATTCTATCCTTTTTAGCTGGATTTGGTTTTGTTTATTACCTGTTAAGAAAAAATGAAAAGATTGCTAAAAAAGAGGAAAAGAATGAAAACAAACCATTAAAGTTTCCACCGGAACCTGAAGGTTTAGAAAATACAGATAAGTTTTTAAACTTATTTAAAACATTTAGTAAAATGAAAAATAATATTTAGTTTTGCATATTTGCAAAATAACCAAAAATTTAAAAAAAATCTTATATGTTATTGACATATTGTTAAATTAATATTAAAGTTTGATTAAGAAGATTTTAAATAATTAATGGCATATAATTTGCTTATTTAAATTAAATATAAAATAATAATAAAAACAATAAACTTGTAAAGTATTGCAAGAGAGAATAATTAGTTTTATGTTTAATAAATAAGAAAATAAAAAATTAGGAGGTTTAAAAATGAAGAAAGTATTAGGTTTAGCTGCAGCTGGTTTATTAGCTTTCTCAGCTGCTAATGCTGGAACTATAACTGTCGCAAATTCTGACTTAACACTATATGGAGCAGTATCTGCAGGATTTGAAACACAAGACAAGGAGCTTGCAGTAAATGGAAATGCATTATCTCAAACAACTGATACTTTTAGACTTTACAATGTTATCATTGGTTTAATGAAAGAAACTAATCCAAATAGTCCTATTGGTTTCAATGTTGCATTTGGACAATTTGAAGTTCCAACTGTTTTAACTTCATCAGATGGTGTTAACGGAGCAAGTTTAATAAAATTAGGACAAACAAATCAGAACTTCAAACCTTGGTTGGCAGAAGTAAGTATAGTTCCAATTGATGGCTTCAAACTATCTGGTGGTATCTTATGGAGCAAGTATGGAGAAAAACCTGTAACATTCTTAAACCCACATATATCTAGAGGTTTAATGTTTGTATTCTTCGATCCAGTTGTTTACACAGGTGCAAGAGCTGAGTATACTCTAAACTTGCCAGGATTAGGTAAAGTTGGTGTTTATGCAGGATATAACCAAGCTAACGGTTTAAAAAATGTAGATGCAATTTTAGGAGGATATTATCCAAACATACCTTCTTCAAAAGATGCTTATGAGCTAGGTATAACAGGTGATATAAATTTAGGAGCTAAAATTAAGTATGGCTTACACTACTATGATGAAGCTGGTGGTAGAAACATATGGACTTTATGCTTAAAATCTGATTTTGGCATAGTTAAAGGTGGTATACAATACTCTTACACTTCTAAAGATGATATTATAAAGAAAAATGATGGAAATACTTCTAACAGTTATTGGGGTATAGGAGTAAACTTTAACATAAGCTTATTAGATGCAGCTATAGCAAATGTCGAATTCCCTATGAGAATTGAATATGTAAAATTAGACTGGGATGGAACTGATAATGATACAGACAAAGATAAAATCTGGTCATTTACTATCACTCCTACATGGAAACCAACTAAAAATACATTCCTAAGAGCTGAATACACTTACACAAAATCTGACAGTAAGATGTTTGTTGATACTGGAAAAGCTAATCCATCAACTGACGATACTAGAAGCACTTACGCTATAGAAGCTGGTTTCTTATTCTAAATTCAAAACTGGGGCTTTTGCCCCATTTCTTAAATTCTTTAAGTAAATGTTATTTCAGCATATAACCGATTATAAACAAGCCTTAGATGCTATACACTATCTATCGCATAGTAAATATATATTTTTAGATACTGAAGTATACATACAGGATATTAAAAGTCCAGATTACAGTAAAGACAAAATCAGACTTATTCAACTTGGAAATGATAAAGAAATATTTCTCTTAGATATTTTTAAACTAAAACCTTATTTAGATTATATTTTCCCAGATTTAAAGGAATTATTAGAAAGAAAAGGTATAATAGGACATTTT
>JALSPY010000019.1 GCA_026985705.1 Hydrogenothermaceae bacterium
TAAATTTTAAATTGCTAGAAAATAAACTCTAAAGTTCTTTTATCTATCTGAAGGAATTAATTAATTGAAGTTGCTAATAATCAATTTAAAGTAAGATAGTATAAATACAAAAATTTTTGCCTAGGAGATTAAAATTAATGGAAAAATTAGTGGAAATTGCCCAGAATTTAGTTGAAAATTACGGTTATATAGGAATACTAATAATATCATTTACAGAAAGTATAATTCAACCTATACCACCTGACCCTTTTATATCAGGAGGAGCTATATTTGGTTTAAATCCATTTTGGGCTTCAGTTATCGCAACTATTGGAAGTGTATTAGGGGCAGTTGTGGGATATTTTTTAGGAAAGTTTTTAGGTGAACCTGTATTTAAAAAACTGTTTAAGGAAAGGTGGTATAACAAAGGAGAAATCCTGTTTAGAAAGTATGGTATTTGGGCAGTTATTGTAGCTGCTATTACTCCAATACCTTTTAAAGCGGTGTGTTGGCTAGCTGGAATTTTTGAGATGCCTATAGGTGGTTTTATTATAGCTTCAATTGTTGGAAGATTTCCTAGATTTTTATTTGTTGCATTTTTTAGTAAGTGGGTATCATCATTATTTTAAAAAAAGTTTTATAAAGGGCTAAACTGTGGTGGATTTTGAAGAGAATGTAAATTTATCTAAATTTTGCACAATAAGAATAGGTGGAGTAGCAAAAAGATTATATTTTCCTAGAAATTTAGATGATGTAATTCTTTTACAGAAAAAAGCTCAAGATGAAAACAAAAAATTTATTCCTATAGGTATAGGTAGCAACATAATTTTTAAAGATGGTTTAAGAGATGAGATATTTTTTTCAACATACTATCTAAAAGGATTAAATATATTTGATAGCAACGGAAATGTTTTTATAGAAGCTGAAGCTGGAGTAAGTTTTAAACAGATTGTCTCAATAGTAAAGAAATTTAATCTGGAAGGTTTTGAAAATCTATCAGGTATTCCTGCAACTGTAGGTGGAGCTGTTGTAATGAATGCTGGAGCTTTTGGAAGTGAGATTTATGACATTTTAGAGAAGGTTTTTTGGATAGATAGGGAAGGTAATCTAATAGTTTCTAATAAATCTCAAATTAAATATGGTTATAGATGGACACAGTTTCAAAAGGAAGGTTTTGTTTATAAAGCTGTTTTTAAGCTAAAAAAATCTAAAAAAAATATATCTGAAATTATAAAAAAACATCTAATAGATAGAAATAGAAAGCAACCTTTAAATCTTCCTACTGGTGGCTCTACATTTAAAAATGTTTTACTAGATAAAAACTATTTAAAATCAAATGATTTTAAAGAAAGTTTAAAAAAATTTAACTTTAAATTAAATGATATTGAAGATACTCAAAAAATTCTTTTGCCTGCCGGTTATCTTTTAGATAAGTCTGGTTTAAAGGGATACAGAATAGGAGATGTAGGTTTTTCCGAAAAACATGCAAATTTCACAGTTAACTATGGAAATGGAAAGTTTAGTGATTTTGAAAAATTAATTAATATTGCAAAGGAAAAAGTTAAAACTAATTTTGGAATAGAGCTAAAACTGGAAATGAAAGTTATATAAATCTAATAAAAAAGAAAAGAAAGGGCTGAAAGCCCATTTGAAAAATTTTACTCTTCTGGTCTTTTAACATCGTATAAGATATCATCAAACGGATGTCTGTATAATGGCATATCAAGTCTTTTTTCATCTAGATAATGTCCTATGAAACCTATTGTTCTTCCTAATACAAAGAATGCGTTAAATGCACCTGCATTTATAAGCTCATCTATCTCTTTATCAGAGTATCCTAAAGCTCTAAACATATCTACAAGTAAAACTCCAATAGTTCCGTCAACATTTAGTATTAGATTTTCCTTCTTAGAAGTTGTCACTTTTTCTACTTCTAAAGCGTAGTCTAGTAAATCAGTTGAAGGGAAGTTGTTTTTAGCATAGTTTTTAAGTAATTCAACCCTCTTATCTGGGTTTTTGATAGATTTAATTCTATGTCCAATTCCCGGTATAGGTATCTTTTCAACATTTTTCATATAATCTACAAATTCGTAAGGGTCCATCTCTTTCTCTTGAGCCATCTTGAAGTATTTAGCCGCTCCGTCTATAGCTCCACCAAATCTTGGTCCTATTGTTAGTATACCTGTTACTATAGAAGACATTAAATCTTTTCCAGCTCTAGCTGTTACTTTTGTATTGTGAGCTCCAGAAACTGCTGGTCCGTGGTCAGCAACAACTTTAATAACCATATCTATAAAGTTTGATGCCCATTCTGGGAATTTCTTTTTAAACCATAGTAAACCTATAACATCAGCTATAGAGTATCCTTTCTCTACAACTTCAGATATAGGAACTCCACAGTAAGTAGCTTCTTCTCCTCTATCATCAGAGATTGTACATATAAAGTTAGTTGGTTTTCTAACTTTTCCTTCTTTTAACGCTTTAGCGTAGTCTTCAGGTATAGGTGGAACTTCTGGCTCTTTAATTTCAGGAATTTCTCCCTTAGCGTGTAATTCTTCATAAACTCCTCTGATTAGCTCTGGTAAGTCATTAAATGATTTTGGAACGTATGCTCCAGCTTCTCTTAGAGCTTTGTTTTTAGCATCAGCTGTTTCCCTTTCAGCTCCAGCTTTTGCTCCAGCGTGTCCAAACTGAACCTCTCCACCGAAATGTTTAGAGATTGTTCCTATACACCAAGCTATTACAGGTTTAGTAATTCTTCCGTCCTTTATAGCTTCAGCTACTCTATACTCTAACTCCCCTCCAACTTCCCCAAGTAATACCATCATTTTAACTTGAGGGTTTTTTTCAAATCTTAACATATGGTCTAGGAAATCACTTCCCGGAAATCTATCTCCACCTATTGCTATACCTTCAGCTAGACCATTAGCATTTCTAGATATTATGTTTGATAACTCGTTGAATAATCCTCCAGACCTTGTTACTAAACCTACTGAACCGGGTCTATGTAATTTAGAGTTAATTATGTTTTGGATTGTTCCACCTGTGTTCGCAATTCTGAAAGCTCCCGGAGCAATTCCACCAACAGTAGCAGGTCCAATTATCCATTTACCTAATTTTTTAGCTTTAACTCTCATAGTTCTAGCAAATCTTTCAGGAATTCCCTCTGCAGTTATAGCAATTGTTCTGATTGTAGGTATATCTAAAGCTTCCATAGTAACATTGTAAGCTGTTCTGAACGAGGCAAAGTTTAATAACACATCTGCTTCAGGAAAATCTTTAGCTGCATCTTCAGTAGATTTATATATAGGTATCATTATCTCTTTTGTTCCATAGAAAAACTTATCAAACTTTCTAGATTGAGTTGGAGCAACTATTGCAACTATTGAAGGGCTTCTTCCAACAACATAGTCATAATCTAACATTCTTTGAATTGCATTTCTATTTAGGTTCCAGAATATAGCCTTTGTGTCTTTATCAAATAATAAGTATTCAGGTTTGCTCATTTAATTACCTCCTTTTTCATTTTTAGTCAAAGTTTTAAATGTAAAAATAGAAGAAAAATTTTTAAGCAACCTCTTTTGTATCGTCATCTATTGCTTTTTTTACTATCTCTGTCATATGAGTTTCAGGTCCATAAACCTCTATAGGTAATCCTAATTCTTCAGCTGCCTGTTTAATTCTCTTTAATCCTATTTCATAGTTTGGTCCACCCCTTCTTACATAAATTCTAATTCCAACTTCCCTTAATTTATCTGCATACTCTTTCATTGCATCAATAATTCCATCAAAAGTCTTTGCAACATCTGTAAAGTTAGCTATAGCTCCACCTATTATTAAGATTTTTGGTTTTCCTGAAGAATGTTTCTGTCTAGTCATTAAATCAAAAACAGTTTTTACATACTCTCTAGTTTCTGTTCTGGAAGGGTTTCCTGAATACTCTCCATAGTTTGCTAACTCCTTAACCCATCCTAAATCTGCTACAGTATCAGCGTAAACAACAGATGCACCTCCACCTGCAACAAGTGTCCAAATTCGTCCTTCAGGGTTTAAGATAGTTAGTTTTAAAGATGCACCAGATTTTTCATCCATCTCTTTAATATACTTTTCCTCAGGTGTTAAATCTCTACCAAATCCAGCTGGAAATTCTATATCTCCCCACTTTCTACCTGCCACAAATTGAGCAGTATCATCTAACTTACCAACAAAGTCTAATGGATAAATTTTATTTCCTACCATTACTAATGGGTTAATCTCTAGGTATGCGAAATGTAAATCTCTGAATAGTTTATATAGTCTATAAACAAAGTCTGCATATTTCTCTTTATCCTTTATGTCAGCAGGAACATTTTCAGAGATTATTTTCTTAATCTCCTCATCAGAGGCAGTAATAGGTATTCTTACTTCTACAACTTTATCCCAATTCTCCTCTACATCTATACCACCGAAGGCAGACATATATATAATGTCTTCATCTTCTCCAGTTGTCATTGCAACATAATACTCTTCTTCAGGTTTATGAGGAACAAATGGTTCAACTAAAAAGTGTGTTAAATGTCCTTTAACTCCGTTAATTTCCGTTTCTTCAGCCATTTTTTGTTTTATCCATTCTTTAACATCTTCCCACTTAACATCTCCCGGTTTTTCTTTTTTAAATAGAATTAATCCAAGCTTTCCTCTTTTTCCAAAGAGCATATCAGGTTTAGCAACTAATGGAGTATCTGACACCCAAGGGTAATTTTGAGGAATTTCCTCTAAGTCTGTCTCTGGGGTAATTAGTATTGATTTGAAATCATAGATAAATTCATCTCCAAAGTATTCTTTCCAGTTGTTAGCTAGTATTTTCTTACCATCATACTCTCTTATACCTCTCTGAGCCATTTATATCCTCCTGTAATAAATAAAATTTCTAAAAATTATATCAGAATTTAAAACAGTGTTATAAAAATGTTTAAGTTTGATATTAAAGATTTTTATATAATATAAATAATCTTATTAATAATAGTTATTATTAAATAGTTATATATGATAAAATTCAATTTTGTTGTATAGTTTATGAAGTAATTTAAATTTAATAGTTTTTAGGAAAGCTTTACTCTAAACAGTAGGAGGATTTTTCTATAATGAAATATCTAAACATGATTATGGAAACTCTTTTTTCTTTAAAAACAACAATTTTTCTTTTACTTATATTTGGTGCAGTTGTAGGAGCGGCAACATTTATAGAAAATGATTTTGGAAGAGAAAGTGCATATGCGATTGTTTATGGGACAAAATGGTTTGAAATTCTGTTAACACTTTTAGTTATAAATTTGATAGGGAATATTTTTAAATATAAAATGTGGAAAAA
>JALSPY010000020.1 GCA_026985705.1 Hydrogenothermaceae bacterium
AATCTTTTAGAAAGTTCAAGCTCCCCGGTAGTCCAAAGTATAAACTCCATATTTTTAAAAGCTATAAGAAACAATGTTTCAGATATACATTTTGAGCCTTTTTCAAGTAAAGTTATAGTTAGATTTCGATTAGACGGTGTTCTACATGAAATAACAGAGTTTCAAAAGTCTATATATCCTCAAATTGTCTCCAGAATAAAGATTTTAGCGAAACTTAATGTTGCAGAAAAAAGATTACCACAGGACGGAAGGATAAGAGTTAAGATAGGAAAGAGAGATGTTGATATGAGGGTTTCCACCTTACCAACTATATTTGGAGAGAGAGTTGTTATAAGACTTTTAGATAAAACAAACAGAATTCTAACTTTAGAGGAGTTAGGGTTTTCAGATGAAGATAGAGAGAAGTATGAAAGAATAATTAGAAAACCCTACGGAATTATTATAATTACAGGACCTACAGGCTCAGGAAAAACTACAACTTTGTACGCATCTCTATTAAAGCTAAAAACTCCAAGGAAAAATATAATAACAATAGAGGACCCTGTTGAGTATCAGATAGATGGTATAAGTCAGATACAGGTAAATCCTAAAATAGATTTAACATTTGCAAATGGTTTAAGAAGTATATTAAGACAAGACCCAGACATTATAATGGTAGGTGAGATTAGAGATTTAGAAACTGCGAAAATATCAATTCATGCCTCAATGACAGGACATTTAGTTTTATCTACACTTCACACCAATGACGCCCCCTCTACAGTTGCCAGACTTGTTGATATGGGAATAGAACCTTTCTTAATAGCATCTTCATTGGAGGGTGTAATAGCCCAAAGATTAGTTAGAAAGGTTTGTCAAAACTGTAAAACTCCTACAAATCTAACAGAGTTAGAGATAGAACAGATTATCTACAACTATAAAACATACTTAGCTAAAAAAGGGTTAAGGGAAAAAAATTTTAAATTTTTTAAAAATCTATCAAGAATAACGGATAATATAGAGAAAACATTAAAAGATATAATTAATCACAACTGGAATAATAAAATTTTAAATGAGTATTTAAAAGATTTTAAAGAGTATTTAAAAGGTATAAAGGTTTATAAAGGTGTAGGTTGTGAAGAATGTTTAGGAACAGGGTATAAAGGAAGGATTGCAATATATGAGATAATGGAAGTTGATGAGGATATTAGAGCTTTAATATCAAAAAATAGCGAAACTTCCAAATTGAGAGAAACAGCCATAAAGAAAGGAATGAAAACATTAATTCAGGATGGTATAGAAAAGGTTTTAAATGGTATAACTACAATAGAAGAAGTAATACAAATAGCACAGGTGTAGTATGAAATACTTTCGCTATACAGGGATTGACAGCTCAGGAAAGGAAATTTCAGGTATAGAGGAAGCACCTTCATTATACAGTTTAAGGAAATCCTTAACTTCAAAAGGGATAGTTTTAATTGAGGTTAAAGAGGTATCGCGAATAACCGATGAAACAAAAGAAAAAAAATTCCTATTAAAAAGAAATTTATTTTCAAAAAAAATATCAGATGAAGAATTAGCCCTTCTGTTTTATGAGATAGGTCTATTACTTTCAAGAAATGTTTATATTACGGAGATATTTAACATCCTTTCTAAACAGGTTGAGAATAAAAACCTACAGGATATTTTACTTTCCGTTAAAACTTACTTACAGGAGGGAAAATCTTTAGGAGAGGCTTTAGAAAAGGCTAAAATCTTTCCACAGTTTTTAGTGGAAATGGTAAAGGCAGGTGAGGAGAGTGGAGCATTAGATAAAATATTTCTCTCTGCTTCTGAATTTTTAGAACAACAGGCAGATTTTAAATCTAAAATAAAAAGCTCTTTAATATATCCAACAACTGTCATAGTTATAGGCTTTATAGCTATGATTATAGTTATGAATGTAGTGATACCTAAGATTTTAAAGATATACGCCCAATTTAACACTGAATTACCACTTTCAACTAAAATAGTTCTTTATATATCTAACTTTTTTAATATATTTTTAAAGGGAATTCCTATATTTATCCTTTTAGCGTTTATCTTTAAGAGAAAGTTTATAACACAGGAAAAAATAGATAAACTCAAACTTAAAATTCCATTCTTTAAGAAAGTTCATATATATTCACAATATTTTATGTGGTCCAACACAATGGCTGTTTTACTTAGAGGAGGTTTAACTTTAGATAAAGCTTTAAATATAGCTAACAAAACAATATCAAACTCTATAATAAAGAAACAGTTTGAAAGAATAGTAGAAGATATAAGAAAGGGAAAATCTTTAAGTGAGGTTTTATATAAAAATAAATTGATACCTGAAAACTCTGTTTTACTTATAAAAATAGGAGAAGAAACCGCACAGCTGGAAGATATGTTTCAACTAATAGCAAAGATATATAAAAAAGAGATAGAGAAACTGATAAATATATTCTTAAAATATTTGGAGCCTATTACTCTACTGATTGTATCTGTATTAATAGGATTTTTCATAATTGCAACAATCTTACCAATATTTAGTCTAAAAATTAGATAAATCTAGTTTCAAGTGTTAACAAATTTTTAAGTTTTATAAACTTAGATCTGAATAGATATATTTTCTAAGATAAAAAGTTTCAATTAAAATATATCTTTAAAATCTTGGAGGTTTTTTATGAAGAATATTCCTTTTGTAGAGGGAATAAAAGAGTTTAAAAATATACACTTTAAAGAAAATGAAATTCTCTTTAATGAGTTAGTAGAAAAAGGGCAAAATCCAAAAGCTTTATTTATAGGTTGTTCTGACAGTAGAATTATCCCTACTCTTATAACAAACTCAAAGCCGGGAGATTTATTTGTTGTTAGAAACATAGGGAATATGGTCCCACCATTTAAACCGGATGATGACTTTCATGGAACAGCGGCGGCTATAGAGTATGCAGTTTCTGTATTAAATGTTGAAGATATTATTGTCTGTGGACATTCTAAATGTGGAATGTGTAGAGCTTTATATGAACAGGATAAAATTACAGGTATAGAGTTAATACACGTTAAGAACTGGCTAAAGTTAGGAGATGATGTTAAAGAACAGGTTTTATCTATCTATAAAAAGAACCCTAATATAGATATGTATGAGCTAACAGAAAAAGTCAATGTTTTATACCAACTTAAAAATCTTCTAACATATCCAAAAATAAAGGAAAAGGTTGAAAATAATTCTTTAAGACTTCACGGTTGGTATTACAGGATAGAAACAGGAGAGATAGAGTTTTATAACTCTGAAACTAACAAATTTGAAAAAATTGTATAAATTACAAATTTTTTTATTTTTTGTTTATAAACTTTGTTGTATAATCCTAAAAAAAGTTAATGGTTTAAAGATGGATAGAATAAGAGAAAGATTAGGATTACCAAACTTACCAGAGATATACGTTGAAAGCAACATAAATCTGCTTCTCAGAAGAGCTAAAGAGAACAGAACAGTTGGTATAGAGGAGTATGTCAATACTGGTGGATACTCTGCATTAGAAAAAGCCCTAAAGAGAATGACACCTGAAGATATACTGGTTTTAGTTGAAGAAAGCACACTGAGAGGTAGAGGAGGAGCTGGTTTTCCAACAGGTAGAAAGTGGCGATTTATCTTAATGAACCCTAAACCTAGATACTTAATTTGTAATGCTGATGAAAGTGAGCCGGGAACATTCAAAGATAGAATAATCATAGAAAGAGACCCTCATTTACTTATAGAGGGAATGATAATAACAGGCTATACGATAGGGGCTGAAGAGGGGTATATATATATAAGGGGAGAATATCCAGCAGGATACAAAATACTAGAATATGCCATAAATGAAGCAAGGGAACATGGTTTTCTAGGAAAAAATATTTTAGGAACAGATTTTTCATTTGATATAAAAGTTTATAGGGGAGCTGGTGCTTATATATGTGGAGAAGAAACTGCATTAATTGAAAGTTTAGAAGGAAAAAGGGGACATCCTAGATTAAAACCACCTTATCCGCCACAGTGGGGATTATACGGAAGACCTACAATTGTTAACAATGTTGAAACACTTTCAAATATACCAATAATTATTACGTATGGAAGATACTTTATGAATATAGGACCTGTTGGTTTTTTTGGACCTAAACTCTTTCCAATAAGTGGAAAAGTTGAGAGACCGGGAGTTTACGAAAGCACAATGGATATTACATTAAGAGAGCTTATAGAGATGGCAGGAGGCATAAAGGGAGGTAGGAAGTTTAAAGCTGTATTTTCTGGAGCTTTAGGAGTTTATGGAGAAAAGGATTTAGATATACCTATGGATTACTCACCTAAAGGTTTTGGAGGAACAGGAACAACAATTGTCTTAGACGAAACAGACTGTATTATAGATAGTCTTTTAGTTATAGCTAATTTCTTTCATCACGAAAGTTGTGGAAAATGCACACCATGTAGAGTTGGGACATACGAACAGCTAAACATACTTAAAAAGTTTAAAAATGGCACAGCTACAAAAAAAGATTTAGATTACTTAAAACATATTGCTAAGAATATACCTATAGGCTCAATATGTGGTTTAGGTTATTCAGCACCACAAGCTATAGTTGATGCATTAGAAAAATTTCCTGAAGAATTTGAAGCTCACCTAGAGGGTAAATGTCCAGCTGGAGTATGTTTCAAATAAAAATTTGAGGGAATTTACATGAAAAGATTAACTTACACACTTATTTTTTTCATTACTGTTTTTAAAATTTTTTCTGCTGAAGGTGTAGAAAATAAAAAATCAGAATTAGAAGATTTAAGAGTTAAGATGATTGTTAACACATTAATTCCTCAATATGATGAGTATAAAGAGCAGAAGATAATTAAATTTTTTGATGCTTTTGGCATATATCCATACAGGGAAAACTACTTTCTATTTTACACATATGACACAGGAGAAACTCCGGATAGAAAGAGAGAAGAAGCTAAATTCCAGTTAAGTTTTATGAAACCTATGATTTATAACATTTTGGGTTTAAATGAAGTTTATGCCTTTGCCTATACACAAAAATCATTTTGGCAAATATATAGTCATTCATCACCTTTTAGAGAAACTAACTACGAGCCTGAAGTAATGGTTTTGTTCCCAGTCAAAAATTCAATACTAGATGGAATTAAAATAAGTTTAAATCATCAATCTAATGGTCAGGATGTACCTAAATCACGTTCTTGGAATAGAGTTATTCTAGAAACATTTTACTCATTTGGAGATATAAGGGTTAACTTTCAAGTTTGGTATAGAATACCAGAAAAAAAGAACGACGAT
>JALSPY010000021.1 GCA_026985705.1 Hydrogenothermaceae bacterium
TATTAAATCAAAACTATTTGTCTCTGTGTAATCTAAAATGGTGTCAACTATATTCCCAACTTCAACTGCAACGGTAGTTTTTATCCCAGCTTCATCAAATCTAACTTTTAATTTTTCTAGCTCTCCTTTAAATTTCTTTATTAATACTTCCTCAAGCTCAATTACAACCTCTTTGTTATCTATACTTAAAAATGGGTCTTCGTATATAGCTACTATAGGTGGTTCTATAACATGTAATAGGCATACTTCACTGTTAAAAATTTTCCCAAAAATTAAAGCGGAGCTAAGCACACTTTCAGTTATATTAGAAAAATCAATACCAACTAATATCTTTTTAAAAGGCATTTTTTTATCTCCTATATAAACCTTATTAGGTTTTACTTAATCTGTCCTTTGCGTACTCCATTAAACCACCAGCTTCAAATATTTTTCTTAAATCTTCAGGGAGAGGTCTAAATTTATACTCTTTTCCCCTAGTTATATTCCTAATAATTCCTTTCTCTAAATCTATTTCTACAATATCTCCCTGTTCTATTTCCCTTGCAGCCTCAGGGCTTTCTATAATAGTTAATCCTAAATTAATTGCATTTCTATAAAAGATTCTTGCAAAACTTTCTGCTATAATTGCTCCTATATTTGCACCCTTTATAGCAAGTGGAGCATGCTCTCTAGATGAACCACAACCGAAGTTTTTCCCTGCAACTAATATATCTCCAGCTTTAACTTTTTTAGGAAATTCTGGGTCTGCATCTTCCATAACATGTTCAGCTAACTTTTTAGGGTCAGTAGTAATAAGATACCTAGCAGGTATTATTTCATCTGTATTTATATCGTTCCCAAACTTCCAAACTTTTCCTTTTATTATACTCAATTTAAAACCTCCAAATCTTTTTTAATAATAATTTAACACTATACTATTAAATAATTCTATCTTTACCTATTAATTGTAAAAATTCTTTTCTTGTTTTTTCATTTTCTTTAAAAATTCCTGTAAGTTTACTGGTTATAGTATATGAAGATGGATTTTTAACTCCTCTCATAGATAAACAAAGATGTTCTGCCTCCAGAACTACAGCAACCCCTTTAGGTTTTAACTCTTTTTCTAAAAACTCTGCTATTTCCGCAGTTAATCTCTCTTGAACTTGAGGTCTGTAAGCAAATTTGTTTACAACTCTAACTAATTTTGATAATCCACAAACTTTCTCTTCTGGAATATACGCTATATGAGCTTTCCCGAAGAAAGGCAACAAATGGTGCTCGCAGAGAGAATAAAATCGTATATCTTTAACTATAACCATCTCATCATAATTTCCTATATCTTCAAAAACAGTCATATTAAAGTTTTCATAATTTTTAAACTCTTCCCAAAGTCTGACTATTCTGTCAGGAGTATCCCGTAAACCTTCTCTATCAGGATCTTCTCCTATAGCTTCCAAAAAAAGCCTGATAGATTTCTTTAACTTCTCTCTATCTATAGACATTCTTAACTCCTTTTAATAAAGACAAAATTTGTAAAAAATTTTAACCTTAATTTTAAATTAAAAAATACGATAATTATTAGTTTTTAGGTTTATTCATCAACAAGCTCATTTCCGATAACTAAAATCGTAGAAGTTTGATTGAAATGCCCTAAAGAGCCTCCTAATGTTCTTCCCTGTTCTCCATATGTATTAAATCCTATTACTGGAATATCTTCACCTAGTAGATTTTTAATAAAGTATAAATCGTTTACCCCATAATGACATTTTAAGATGTATCTTAAAACACAGTTAAACAGAATTATAGCTCCTAGTTTTTTAGGAGAACCTGCATCTTTTATAGCATCAAAAAGAGTTTTTTTAAAACTTTCTATTAGATATTCCTCATCTGTTTCCATTATTGTTAAAAATTGTCCTTCTGGTATTTCCGCATAAAATTTAACACTACCATCAGGTAGAGCAATCATAGGACTTTTTATCATATATTCACCAAATATATCTATTGATTTTATCCCAGTTGTATATTTTGCAAAGATTTGATAACTTAATTCATTAGTTTGAAGTAATTCTTTTAATACTTCAGCAGCAGGTTTATTGTTTAACTCATAGACAATTCTTCCTTTAGCTTTCGTTACTAAAGCTCCTTTGTTTGTTGGATAATAAGGATGTCCCATTGCGGTTCCGACTTTTAGAAAAGTATTCATTAAAGTTAAAACTACTGCATCTGTATATACACCATTGCCTATAAGATAGGTCTTATCAAACTTTAAATCATCTCCTGCAGAGCCGCCTATGACAGTTGTTTCTTTAGGAATATATTTACTTAAATTTCTTAGGTATTCCTCTTCCTTTTCATTTAAACCATCCATAAGAAGAATATTTATAAGGAACTTTATTCTTAACAAATCATACATATTCTTCTTTACAAATGCCCTTTGTAGTATATTTATTACAGTCATTTTCTTATTTTTGTCTAAAGACAATGTGGCATTTTTTATAGAGTTATATGTTGCCTCCTTTACATTTTTAGATAAGTTTTCTCCCACTCCTACACCAATATTAATATAGGGACTTTCTAGAGCTATTATACTTATCGTATCAACCTTACAGTCTGACATTTTGTTTGAAATTTCACCAGCTGTTGAATTTCCAACTATGTCAACATTTTTACCTACCTTTTCTCTAATTTTTTGATAAACTTCGTAAGGATTAAACTTTGTAGAGAAAAAAGTCATTATTAAGGTTGGTCTTTTAATGCTTTTTAAAGCATCTTCTAAAGCAGTATCAATATCTGTTGAATGTCCAATGGAAACGTTTATTTTATCCAACTTACTACCTCTTTTAAAAATCTTCCATTAAATTTATCAACAAATATACAATTTAATAATGTTTTAAATATTAACAATGAAAATTTTGTAAAATTAATTTTGGAGAATAGATTATGATAAAACTTTTATTGAACTTTACTATTATAACGCTGTTGTTGTTAATTTCATGTGGAGTTAGCCCTAGTAATGAAAACTTATCTCTGAATGATATGAAAAATGCTTCAAACTATAGTAGGTTAGAAGGATTAGTAGAGATTAAAGGAAATGAGGTCTTTATCACAGTCAATCCAAATTGTAAATGCAGAAGAAGTTTTAAAGTGGTGGGGAGTAAAAAGGAAGAGTTAAAAAGATTAAATGGTTTATTTGTTGAAGTTGAAGGGTATATTAAAAATTATACTCCATGGAGTGGAGAAATTTTGGTGAAAAAAATTTATATTTTGGAAAAATAAAGCCCCCTTAGAAGAGGGCTTTTACAATACTTTTACTCGTTTAATGCTTCGTAAACCTTTCCAACTAGCTCTTCAGATGGTTTTAAAGTTTTCTTACCTGGCTCCCATTTTGCAGGACAAGCTTCATCTGGATGATTTATAAGATAAGCGTTAGCTTCCATCTTTCTTAATAACTCATCTGCATTTCTTCCTACATTGTAGAAGTTAACTTCTGAGCTTACTAACTTTCCTTCTGGAGATATGATAAATGTTCCTCTTAAAGCTAATCCTGTGTTTTCATCATAAACACCAAACATTCTAGAAACTTTTCCTGTTGGGTCTGCTCCCATAGGATACTTAACATTTTCCAAAAGTTTTTCATCTCTTTGCCATGCTAAGTGAACAAACTTAGTGTCAGTTGACACTGATACTACTTCAGCACCAAGCTCTTTTAATTTTGGATAAACTTCAGCTAGATCAGCTAATTCAGTTGGACATACGAAAGTAAAGTCTGCTGGATAGAAAAATAAAATTGTCCATTTTCCTTCTTCTTTAGCTTTTTTTAAAGAAAATGTTCCAAATTTTCCTGTTTCAGGCTCGTAAGTTTCTAATTCAAAATCTGGAACTTCTTGACCTACTAAGATTACTTCTGACATTTTTTACCTCCAAATTTTAATAGTAATTATTATTAAAATTTATTATAAAACATACTAACTTCTATTTATTAATGAATTTCGTCATAAATTTTTAGCTTGACTTTTTAAAGAAATATTACATTTTAAAAATAAAGTCTAAGGAGTAAGTTATGAAAAGATTAAATTCCTTAATTTTCCTATTTATATTTTTATTATGTAGCCCCATATTTGCCGACAGTTTATCAAAAAAGGATTTATGTGAGGTTATGTATCAAACACATTCCGCCTGTAAAAGTGAAGCTAACAAAGGGAGATTTTATGGAAATGCCAACTCCTGTCATATATTTTCTATGAAATTTGCTTTTTTTATGTTTGGTAAGATGGGATATTCTCCTAACCTCGCCCAACTTTCGGAGACTTTAGGTAATATCTGTTATGCTTCTTGCATAGGAAGTGATAAATTGTTAAACACAATAAAGGCAAATTGTAAAGGTTTTATAAAGTATTAATTAGAAAAAATTTTCTTTCCTCTATTTTAATCTTTTCTCATCTAATAAAGTTTTAAGAATATCCTAATTTTGCTATCATAATAAAAAATAAATTAACTAGGATAAGGGAGCATAACTTAATGAAAGTTTTAGTTATAGGAAATGGTGGAAGAGAACACGCATTAGCTTGGAAAATAAAACAAAGTCCCCTGGTAAAAAAACTGTATGTAGCTAAAGGAAATGCTGGAATTTGGAAAATTGCAGAAAAAGTTGATATATCTCCAACAGATATAAAAAATTTAGTTGATTTTGCTAAATCAGAAAATATAGATTTAACTGTTGTAGGACCGGAGCAACCTCTATCTGAAGGTATAGCAGATGCATTTGAGGAAGCAGGATTAAGAATTTTTGGACATAAGAAAAACTCAGCTATATTAGAAGCATCAAAGGTTTTTGCTAAAAACTTTATGAAAAAGTATGGTATTCCAACAGCTTTTTATGAAACCTTTGATAATGAGGAAGATGCTATTAAGTTTATAAAAGAAATGGGAACTCCAATTGTAATAAAAGCTGATGGTCTAGCAGCAGGGAAAGGTGTTGTTATAGCTAACTCTGAGGAGGAAGCTATTCAGACTATTAAGGAAATGTTTAAAGGAAAATTTGGAGAAGCATCTAAAAGAATAGTTATTGAGGAATTTTTGGATGGATTAGAAGCTTCATATATTGCTATGGTAAAGGGAGATAAATTAATTCCTTTGGCTACATCTCAGGACCATAAGAGAGTTTTTGATAATGATAAAGGTCCAAATACAGGTGGAATGGGAGCTTACTCTCCAACTCCAGTAATCACTCCAGATATAGAAAAAACAATTTTAGAAAAAATAATGTATCCGACTTTAGAGGGAATGAAGAAAGAAGGTA
>JALSPY010000022.1 GCA_026985705.1 Hydrogenothermaceae bacterium
AAAGGGCATAAAGGAAACTTATAGATTATGGAAATAACTCAACGAATATATTATAGCTGACTAAATCTGGGAAATAGTTTTTTAAATAGACTAATACATAATCCTTGTAGAAATTTTTAAAATTTGAATAACTAGATAAATGGAATAAAACTAGTATAGTAGATATTTCAGGAATTATTAGTCTAGATTTTCTACCTTTTTGTGATTTAGGTGATGAGTTTTATTTTAAACAATTTGAAAGAGACTTGTAAAAAACATCTAATTGAAAGTATATTTTTGTTGCGAGTATTTTGTTGACCTTCAGTTTTTGGCTTCTATTTTAGCTTAACTAGAGGCTTTTTTATTTTCGAACTCGCGTTAATTTTAATTATACTCTAATTTCCAATTCTAGAAAATATAAAATTGTTATAACCTTATAAACTAATATCTGCTGAAAAATTTAAAGTTTATAAAAATGACAACTTATAAAGTTTTATAGCTTTCTAATTAGCTATATGGCAGTCTTTGTTAAATTGGAAATTAATGTTTTAATTATATTAATAATACTAATGAGATAATATAATAAAGTAATTTAAAATAACCATATTTATTAATTTTACCACTTAAAATATGGAGGGGTTAAAATGATAGAAGAGGGTATGAAAGCTCCAGATTTCTGTTTAATGGGATTAACACCAGATGGAGAAGAAAAAGAAATATGTTTAAAAGAGTTATTAAATAAAGGAATGTATATAATTTTATACTTCTATCCAAAAGATAACACTCCCGGTTGCACAACTGAAGCCTGTGATTTTAGAGATAATTTAAATGTATTATCAGATAAAGCTATAGTTATTGGAGTTAGCCCTGACAGTGTAGAAAGCCATAGAAAGTTTAAAGAGAAGTATAACTTAAACTTCTACTTACTATCAGACCCAGACAAAAATGTTTTAGAGCAGTATGATGCTTACGGAGAGAAAAAAAGTTATGGAAAGATAACTAAAGGCGTTATAAGGTCAACTTATATAATCTCTCCAGAAGGATATATAGTTAAAAAATGGAGAAATGTTAAGGCAAAGGGACATGTTCAAAAGGTTATTGAAGCATTTAATAAAATTTTGGAAAAGAAATAATATATATAAGAATTTTAAGACTTTTCTGTTTGTTTTTTTATTTTCATTTAATATATCTTACGGAGTTAGTTTAAAAAGCGTCATATATACCCTAGAAAAGGGAGATTTAGAGACAACTTACGGTTTAGTTAGAAAATTAGATAGTAAAGAAAGAATTAAACTTGAAATAATTTTGTACCTAATGGAAGGGGAAAAGGATAAAGCTAGAAAACTACTTGAATACTTAAAAAGATTAAAAAAAGCTAAAAAAAAACATCTTTTTAACACAATATATAGGGAAGATAAAAAAAAAGCTTTAGTAGTTAGTAAAGCTAAACAAGAAATAGTTTTAGTTGAATTTTTTAATAATCACCCAATTATAACTAGAAAATACCAAATAACAACTGGAGAAAAAGCAGGCAATAAATGGGAAAAGGGAGATAAAAAAACCCCAAATGGTGTGTATTTCCCACTTTACTATAAAACAGGTTTACCTAAAGTTTATGGTTCTGGAGCTTTCCCTTTAAATTATCCAAATGTTTTAGATAAATACTTTTTTAAAAAAACTGGTGGTGGTATATGGCTTCACTCATCAAATAGAAATTTTTATATATCCAAATATTCATCTAGAGGTTGTGTAATAATGAAAGAACCAGATTTCTTAATCATAAAAAAATATTTAAAAATCAAAGATACACCTATAGTTATAACAGAAGATTATGAGTATATTGATGGGGAAACTTTTGACAAAATTCAGAGTAGACTATTGAACTTCTTTGACAAATGGAAAAAATCTTTTAAAGAAGCCATAAATGGAAATCCTATAAATATGTATTTTTTATATTCTCCAAATTTTGTTTCAAAGGATGGAGATAAATTTAAATATATAAAAGAACATTATCTAGATTTAAAGGATGATAAAAACAAAAAGTATATGTTTGCAAATCTATCTATCCTTAAATATGGAAGAATTATGTTATTTGGAGATATTTTTGTTATCGCTTTCAATCTAGAATATTTTTCTGATAAAAGGAAAATAAAGAAAAAAAAGATTTTATATATAAAAGAAGAAGATGGAAAATTTAGAATTATTGGAGAAGAAAATATACCTTTATCTAATTTTTAACTTTTCTGGAAGTCTTTCTCTTCTCTCAATATCTGTTAAATCTTCCTTCTCTCTTACAACCTCAACTGACCCATCTTCCATAATCATAACTATGTTAGGTCTATACTCTATAAATTGCATCCACTGGGTATTATTGTAAGCTCCCACTGGAGAAAATATAAGTCTCGTTCCCCTTTCTAAAGGAGGTAAAAGTATTCCATCATCTATAATATCTATATTCATACATAAAGGCCCATATAGAACAGAAGGCTCATTAACTCCGTAAACTTTTCTATCTATCTCAACATTAAACTTATACCAAAAAGCAGTAAATAGTAGATTTACTCCGGCATCACATATATAAGCTTTTCTTCCATCAGGTAGCCTTTTAGATGCAAATACTGTTGTTATTAAGTATTCAGCTTCATCTACTATTGCTCTACCTGTTTCAAGTATTAACTTAGGAAAATCTCCCGGTCTTAAGTTTGTATATAGAGCGTCTGTTATCTTTTCTGCATACTCATCAACAGGTGGGACAGCTATATCAGGTGGTAGGTATGTTCCTTTCAGTTTATTCTTAGATGGTAGCCCTCCACCTATATCAATATATTCTATCTTAAATCCGAAGTTATCCTCTATTTCATAGGCAAACTTAACCATCTTTTCTACTTCTTTAGCATATGCATTAGGGTCCAGTATAAAAGTTCCTATGTGAGCATGTAAACCGTTTAATATTAGTTTCCCACTTTGAGCTATTCTTTTGACTGCATCTAAAGCTTGTCCAGTTTCTAAATTAAAACCAAATCTAGACCATTGAGGTCTTATTCCTGTATCCATATTTAATCGTATTGCTACCTTTACAGTTTTTTTTAGCTTATCAGCAATTTTTTCTAAGTCAATTATCTCGTCAAAGTGGTCTATATGTATCTTTGCACCTTCCTTAACAGCTATCTCTAAATCCTCATATCTTTTATGTGGACCGTTAAATATAATATCTTTACCTTCAATTCCTAACTTTCTAGCTTTCTCATACTCAAACCCAGAAACAACCTCAGCTATAGCTCCCTCTTGATGTAAAACAGCACATACAGCCTTTAGATAGTTTGTTTTATAAGACCATCCAAACTGGACATTTGGGTATCTTGAAGCAAATGCATTATATATATTCCTGTATTTTTCCCTTAATTTTTTCTCTGATATTACAAATAAAGGTGAGCCATACTTTTCAACAAGCTTATCAATAGAAACCCCATCAATATCTGTTCTTACTTTTCTCTGATATAATGGGCTTTCTCCAAACTTATTCATAAACCCTGTTTCAACTTTCACTATAACCGGTTTTTCATATACCTTCTTCATCCTAATTTTCTCCTAAAGTTATTAATTTTTGAAAAGTTTCTATACCAACAACAAAGTCATCTGTATATCTTATATAGAGTTTCCCTGCTGGATAGTCTCTATACTCCTTTACTGGTAAATCAAAAGCTTTTCTAACTATATTAGATGCTATATTAACACCAACTCCGGTTGAGAAGTAAGACCACGCAGGAAATCTAGGATTTATTTCTATTAAATAGATTTTGTTATTGTTCAAATCAACTATACATTCAAGCTCAAAAGCTCCCTTCCAACCATAAACTTCTATAAATCTTTTTGCTGAATTTAACAAATTATCATTTTTAATGGTTATACCAGTCCATATTTTACCAAGCTCTGTTATCCACATTTTTTTAATTGCTATCATTCCTAATGAGTTCCCTTCGCCATCTCCTGCAGCAACAACATTCATTTCCTCCCCAGAAACTACCTGTTGTAATATTACAGGATAGCCCCATTCAGCAACTATCTTGTTAAAGAAACTTACTGCTTCTTGAACTGTATAAGCCCTGTATGCTTTATAAAAAACTCCTTTTACCATTACAGGAAGCCCAAGTTTTTCAACTGCTTTTACTAACTCATCATAAGAATTTACAACCTCAGATTTAGGAGTTTCTATACCTATGTTTTTAGCCACCTCTTCTAATTTATCTTTTTCTCTTAATTTAAACTGTTCTAATGTAGGTAAAAAAGTTTTTATACCGTTTTTTTCTAATTCTTTTTGATATTTAAGATAAAGTGGTAGCTCTGCATCTAATACAGGCATTACAAAATCAAGCCCATAATTTTCTCTTATATAGTAAAGTCTGTTTAAGTATGTGTTATGGTCTGCAGATGGATAAGGAAGAATATAAGATTTATCAATAATCCATTTCATATAGTTTCCCGGTTCCATAGCATCATAAGACAAACCAACTATTTTAGCCGAAAGCTCCTTATCTTCTTTTATACTTTTTGCAACACCAACTCCCGGTCCCGGATTGTCAACAGCATTTATTCCAGATATTCCTATTTTTAATTTCATTTTCTCACCTCTATGGTTAGTAAGGACAAACTTACTAACTAAATAATTCTATAGCTTTTTAACTTTTCTAAGAAATCTATTAAATCTCTCTCAGCAACCTCTCTGGAAACATTAAATTCATCAATTAATTCCTGTAGTATTTCTTCCTCTTTTTTTCCTTCTTTTAATCTGTTAATTATAAACAGTCCAGTTCTATTAACTGTAAAATTTTCTCCCGTTAAAGGGTCAAATATAAACCCTTCATCATTTATGGCTAACTGATGTAATCTGTTCATAGACTTTCCCTAAATTAGTTTTTTCAAATTATATACCAATTTGAATTTATTTCAAAAGTTATTATATTGGTTCGCTATTCAATTGTATAGCAGATAATCATAGGAAGTTTCAAAAAACGAAACTTTAATTTTTGTTTTCATTCTTATTTTATATCACCTAATAAACTGAATACCTTTTTACTTTTTTTCTTCCAAAAAATTTCTACTTTTGGTAAAATATAAACCTGCTTTTTATAACAAACGGTTGGAGGATAAAAAATGCACTTATTAATACAAGAATTAGAAAAAAAGTATATGCCATCTGAAGATAAGATACCAGCTTTTAATATTGGAGATACTATTAGAGTTCATGTAAAAGTTAAAGAAAGAAACAAAGAAAGAATTCAGGTTTTTG
>JALSPY010000023.1 GCA_026985705.1 Hydrogenothermaceae bacterium
TATAACTAACCTACCTTTTTTTGCAAAATCTTTTATAGCGTTTGTTAAAGGAGTGTGAGATGCCAATGTCCCGGGTCTAAGGTAATCTCCAAATGAAAAACCACCGGGTAGTATAATACAATCAAAATCTTTTAAATCTGTTTCTCTATAATCTATAAATTTAACTTCTTCTTTTAATATATCTCTTATTACTCTATATGTATCATAATCACAGTTAGAACCCGGATAAACAGCTACTCCAAATCTCAATTTAAATCCCCCTAAAAATTTACAGTATCATTATCAAAAATTATTTTAACCTTAAAAAAATAAATTAGCATAAGCTATTTAATCCTCTAATTGAAGTTTAGATTTAGTAGATTTAGTATAAAATAAGAAAGTATTAAATAAGAACTTTAAGGAGGATTTATGGAGGAGTTAAAGAATTTAGTAGCTAAAGCTTGGGAAAATAGAGAGCTTTTAAAGGAAGAAAAGTATAAAGATGCTATTAGAGAAGTAATTGATTTGTTAGATAAAGGGAAATTAAGAGTTGCTGAAAAGATTAATGGAGAGTGGATAGTTAATGAATGGGTAAAACAGGCAATATTACTCTATTTCCCCATTCAAGAAATGAAAGTAATGGAAGTTGGTCCTTTTGAGTATTATGACAAGATACCTCTTAAGAAAAATTGGAAAGAGGCAGGAGTGAGAGTTGTTCCCCCAGCAACAGCTAGATATGGTTCCTTTATAGAAAAAGGAGCAATACTTATGCCTTCATATGTAAATATTGGAGCTTACGTTGGAAGTGGGACATTGGTTGATACTTGGGCAACAGTCGGTTCATGTGCCCAAATAGGTAAAAATGTCCATCTATCAGGTGGAGTTGGAATAGGTGGTGTTCTAGAGCCTCCATCAGCTAGACCTGTAATAGTTGAGGATAACTGTTTTATAGGCTCCAGATGTATTATTGTGGAAGGAGCAATAATAGAGGAAGAGGCAGTTTTAGGAGCTGGAGTTGTTATAACAGGTTCAACTAGAATTATTGATGTTTCTGGAGATGAGCCTATAGAGTATAGAGGAAGAGTTCCTGCTAGAAGTGTTGTAATACCCGGAGTTATGAATAAGAAATTCCCTGCAGGTGAGTATGGTGTTCCTGTAGCTTTAATAATTGGTAAAAGAAAACCTTCAACTGATAAAAAAGTTTCTTTAAATGAAGCATTAAGAGAGTTTAATGTTCAAACCTAAATAAAAAAATTATAGCCCCCTTCAAAACTTGGGGGCTAAAAAAATTAATCTGGTTCTATTTTTATTAAACATTCATCAGGGTTAACTTGATCACCTTCTCTAACATAAACTTCTTCAACAACACCATCAACAGGTGAGTGTATTTCATTTTCCATTTTCATAGCTTCAACAATTAGTAAAACATCTCCTTTTTTAACTTTTTCACCTCTGGAAACTTTAACAGAAACAACTTTTCCCGGCATAGGAGAGCTTATATCCCCTAAATCTTTAGCCTTAGGTCTTTTTCCTACCGGCATCTGACCACCGTCAGGAAGTATTTCTACTTTTTCTCCAACTTCTATTTCTCTAATTGGTTGAACGAGGGCTTCTTCTAATTTCCCATCAACTCTTACAAAGTATGGTTTACCACCTTCTATAGGATTACCAACTCCTGCTATTTGTATATGATAAACTTCTCCATGTAATGTAATATTAAATTCTATTGGAGCTTTTGTTAAATCTCTTTCTTCATTAGTCATTTCTTCTATTTCAGGTGGTAAAGCCTCTCCTTTTTCAAACTTTTCTCTCCATTCAAAAAATTCTCTGGCAACCTGTGGGAATAAACAGTATGAAATAACATCTTCTTCAGACCTAGCACCATATTTTTTAGCTTCAGATTTACATTTTTCTAACTCAGGCTCTAATAAATCTGCAGGTCTACATTCTATTGGTTTTTCATCTCCTATAATTTTTTCTATTATTTCTGGTTTTATAGGAGCAGGAGGTTTTCCATATAGACCTTTTACATAATCTTTAGTTTCCTTAGTGACAACTTTATATCTCTCTCCCTGTAAAACATTTAATAATGCTTGAGTTCCAACTATTTGAGATGTTGGTGTTACTAAAGGTGGATAGCCTAAATCTTCTCTAACTCTAGCAACTTCCTTTTTAACTTCATCTAACTTATCTAAAGCGTCATTTTCTTTTAACTGATTTATAAAGTTTGACATCATACCACCGGGTATTTGGTGGATTAAAACTTGACTGTCAGGCCATTTGTCAGCTGTATCATACTTTTTATATTTTTTTCTAACTTCCTTTAAATACTCTGCCACTTCTTGAATTATATCTAAATCTAAATCAACTTCATAACCAAACTCTTTTAAAACATAAGCTATAGTTTCAACTGCTGGATGTGCAGTTAACCAAGACCAAGTAGAAACATCTGTATCTATAATATCAACTCCCGCTTCCACTGCCTTTAAATATGTCATTTCAGCCATAGCAGCTGTTGTTTGAGCGTGTAAATGAACAGGAAGTTTAACTTCTTCCTTCAAAGCAACAATTAAATCGTAAGCAATCTTTGGGGATAATATACCTGCTTGGTCTTTTATAGAGATTATATCTACCCCTAAATCTTTAAGTTGTTTTGCTATATTTACAAAATATTCAATTGTATGGACAGGACTTATTGTATAAGATAACACTCCTTTGACTATCTTCCCAACTTTTTTAGCAGCTTTTATGGCAGTTTCCATATTTCTAACATCATTTAAAGCATCAAATATTCTAAATACATCTATACCATTTTCAGCGGATTTTTCTACAAACGCTTCAACAACATCATCAGCATAGTGTCTATATCCTACAACATTTTGACCCCTTAATAACATTTCCAATTTAGTATTTGGTGCAACCTCTTTAAACTTTCTTAATCTTTCCCAAGGGTCCTCCTTTAAGTATCTTAAACATACATCAAAAGTTGCTCCTCCCCAAACCTCTAAGGACCAAAAACCAGCTTTATCTAACTTCTCAGCTGCAGGAAGTAAATCTTCAGTTCTTACCCTTGTAGCCAGTAAGCTTTGTTGACCATCTCGTAGACTAACATCTGTAAACTTTATCTGTTTCCCCATATTTAAACTCCTCGTAAGTTTTAACTTAAAAAAATTATATCTTATACAGGTAAGTATATAAAACTTTACAAACCTTCCATTCAAAGAATAAAGTTTTTAAGAGTTATTTATAATTAAAATTATTAAGATTAAATTAAATGAGGTTAGGTAATGTATATAGGAACACCTTTGGGTCATAATGCAACAAAAATTTTATTACTTGGCAGTGGAGAGCTAGGTAAAGAGTTCTGTATAGAGGCATTGAGGTTAGGTATAGAGGTGATAGCTGTTGATAAATACCAATTCGCACCTGCCCAACAAGTAGCTCAAAGATATTATGTAATAGATATGAAAAATCCTAAACAGATAAGGGATATAGTCTATAGAGAAAAGCCTGATTTTATTGTTCCCGAAATAGAAGCCATAGATACTGAAGTTTTACTGGAGCTTGAAAAGGAAGGTTTTAATGTTATACCTTCAGCTAAAGCTGTTAGATACACTATGGATAGAATTAGTATAAGAAAATTAGCAGCTGAAAAGTTAGGTCTAAAAACTTCTAAATACAAATTTGCGTCAAATATAGAAGATTATAAGAAAGCTGTAAATGAAATAGGTTTACCTGTTGTTGTAAAACCTGTTATGAGCTCCTCAGGAAAGGGACAGAGTATAGTTAGAAAAGAGGAAGATATAGAAAGAGCTTGGTATTATGCACAGGAAAATGCAAGGGGTAAAGGTAGCGAGGTAATAATAGAGGAATTTATAAATTTTGACTATGAAATAACCCTTCTAACAGTTAGAACAAAAAATCAAGGAACTTTATACTGTGAGCCTATAGGTCATATACAAGTTGATGGTGATTATTGGGAAAGTTGGCAACCTCATCAAATGTCAGAAATTGCATTAACAAAAGCAAAGGAGATAGCAAAAAAGATAACTGATGCATTAGGTGGCTACGGTATATTTGGCTGTGAGATGTTTGTTAAAGGTGATGAAGTTTGGTTTAATGAAATTTCTCCCCGTCCCCATGATACAGGTATGACAACTATGATTACTCAAGAAATGTCTGAATTTGAAATACATTTGAGGGCTATATTAGGTTTACCTATCAGCACAAAAATGATTGTTCCAGCGGGAGCTTCCTACTGTTTCCACAGTAAGACTTACAGTGTTTCTCCTAAATATGAAGGAATTGAAGATGCTCTATCTATACCTAATACAAAGATAAGAATTTTTGGAAAACCTACAACTAGACCAAAAAGAAGAATGGGAGTTGCTTTAGCTTATGGGAATACTGTAGATGAAGCTAGAGAAAAAGCAAAAAAAGCGGCTAAATTAATCAGAGTAATAGAGGAGTAAACTCTTTTATTTCTTCCTTTTATAATATTTATTTACAATAACCTTCAGAGGTAATACTTTGAGCGAATTAATCAAACAGATTAAACCTGTTTTTGAAGAAAAGGTTTCTCCTATAGTTCAGATTTTAAATAAAATTAATGTATCTCCAAATTTATTAACTGTATCTGGGGTTTTATTTATAGCAATAGGTTCATACTTCCTATATTTAGGAAATTTTATAGTTGCAGGTCTTTTCTTAACTATAGGTAATCTTTGTGATGCTTTAGATGGAGCATTAGCTAGGAGATTTGGTAAAACTTCAGTATTTGGAGCATTTCTTGATTCCGTAGTTGACAGAATTTCAGACTTCTTACCTTTAATAGCATTAGCATTAGTATACAAAGAAAATACTTTTTATCTATTACTTATATTAGTTGCCATAGTAAGTTCCTTCATGGTTAGTTATACTAGAGCTAGAGGTGAAGGATTAGGTATAAAATGCACTGTTGGAGTTTTAGAAAGGGCTGAAAGGTCAATAGTTCTTATAGTATTTACATTTTTACATATACCTATTTTAGCAGTAATCATAATTGCATTAGGGAGTTTGATAACTACCTTTCAAAGAATTCAATGTGTTTATAAACATACAATAAAATAAAGGAGATAAAAATAAAGGAGATAGAATGAGTA
>JALSPY010000024.1 GCA_026985705.1 Hydrogenothermaceae bacterium
TTCAAAACTTAAAAATTTAATAGCTAAATTAAAATGTTTAAGTTATTATAAAAAATATATAGATAAAATCTTTTAAGGAGTTATACAAAGATGAAAAAACTTTTGAAATCAACTTTACTAGGCTTATCGTTATTTAGTTTTGCATTTGCGGGAACTGAAGTCAATCAAATTGTCTGTGGTGAAAATGTAGAAAACAGGGAGATAGTTAATCCCTCTGATAATCTACCAAATAATTTAGAGAAAATTTACTGTCTCTCCGCTATAAAAACAGATGAAGCTCCTACAACTATATATCACATCTGGTATTACAATGGTAAGGAAATCGCTAAAGTTGAACTACCTGTAAAATTAAACTCTCCTAACTATAGGGTTTGGAGTAGTAAAAAATTACTTCCTTCTTGGACTGGAGATTGGAAACTTTCAGTTTTAGACAAAGATGGTAATGTTTTAGCTGAAAAGGAATTTAAGGTCATAAAAAGTGAGGAGAATAATTCTAATTCTGTAGAAGAAAACAATAACTCTAAAGAGGAAAACTCAAATAACAACGAATAAAAATCTATAAATCACTAATATTTACTCATTTTTTTCTTTTTTCTAATAAAATTTAATAGTTTTGTTATCCTATAATTTATAAAAACTAAAGAGATCAAGGTATAAAAATTGAGTAAAAAAATATCTCTCTTTGAAGCAGTTTCTCTAGCAGTTGGAACAATGATAGGAGCAGGTATATTTTCTATTCTTGGTGTAGGTGCTCAAATATGTAGAAGTAATCTTCCAATCGCTTTTTTTATATCAGCACTTGTTTCTATATTAGTCGGTTATTCTTATGCTAAATTAGGCTCAAAATATGTATCTAATGCAGGTCCAATAGAATTTATATTAAGGGGAATTGGAGATAACAGTATTACTGGAGCTTTATCTATATTAATGTGGTTTAGCTATGTTATATCTATATCGTTATTTGCAAAAGCATTTGCTGGATACTTTTTAGCTTTATTTAACATTCCAATTAATGGTTTTAATATCAGTTTAATAGAATTTTTTATTATACTTTTATTTACCGTTTTAAACTTTTTTGGCTCAAAGGCAGTTGGTAAAGCTGAATTTTTTATAGTTTTTATAAAAGTTTCCATATTGCTAATTTTTGTATTTACTGGTATATGGTTCATAAAGATTAATTATATAACTCCTGATTTATCCGAAACTGGACTAATAAACACTTTTTATGCTTCTTCTATTTTGTTTCTAACATATATGGGGTTTGGTTTAATAACTAATGCTTCTGAAAATATGGAAAATCCGAAGAAAAATGTTCCCTTAGCAATATACTTAAGCATATTAGTTGTCTCATTTATATACATTTCTGTTTCTATCGTTGCTTTAGGAAATCTTGGAGTAGACAAACTTATAGAAGCAAAGGAATATGCTTTAGCAGAAGCCACAAAATCCTTTTTAGGAGATTTTGGTTTTATTCTAGTATCAGTAGGTGCTTTGTTTTCCACTTCATCGGCTATCAATTCTACAATGTATGGTGGAGCTAATATATCTTATGCATTGGCTAAAAAGGGAGAATTACCTGAGATTTTTGAGAGAAAGGTCTGGTTTGATGCTACAGAAGGATTATATATCACATCTGTATTAAGTTTACTATTTGCTTTATTTTTCAATCTAGATGGAATAGCTAATTTAATAAGCACAGTTTTTTTAATAATATACATCTTTGTAATAATTTCCCATTTGATACTTTTAAGTGAAGTTGGTGGCAACAGAATATTTATTACATTTAGCTTAATTACAATCATTGTTATCTTTTTAATACTAATGAAATATCAGTTTTCCACCAATACAAAAAGTTTTTATACAAGTCTATCTGTGATAATAGGCTCATTTATATTTGAAACAGTATATAGAAGAATTTCAAAGAGAAGTATTAAAAGGAGAAATTATTTTGAATAAAACTATCATCTTAGCTATTGAAATGCATTTCTAAATAATATACATTTTAGCATTGAAAAACTTTCTTGAAATTTAGAGGTTAAAAATAATGGAAGACAGATTAAAAGAAACTGAAGCACGAATAAATATGTATGGTTTTTTATCTAGACTTTTTATTGAAGAAATAGATGAAGAAACTCTAAGAAAAATCAAAGAAAATCCAGACATATTAGAAATGTTTCCAAAAACTAAAGAGTGGGAAGATTTTTATCAAAAAGAGCTAAAAAAACTAATTGATGAAGATTTAAATGTTGATTTCACAACAATATTTTTAATTAATGTTTATCCTTACCAATCTGTCTTTATGCACGATGAAGGGTATATAAACCCAACAATTACAAACCCAGCGTTAATGTTTTATCAGGAGCATGGCTACTCTATAGATTTAACAGAAACTAGAGCCTTATCACCGGACCATATAGCAGTTGAGTTTGAGTTTATGATGACAGTTGCAAAAGATGAGCTAGAGGCATTGAAAAAAGGAGATATAAAAGAGGCAAACAGATTAAGAAGTATTCAAAAAAAGTTTATAGAAGAACACTTGGGACAGTGGGCACCTGTTTATTTACTGTCTGCTAGAGATATAGCAGAAACCCCATTCTACTACGATGTTTGTGATTTAGCACTTGATTTTATACTTTCTGATTATGAGTATCTAGTAGAAAAAGAGAATGAAGAAAAGGAAGAGGCAAGAAATTAACCCTTCTTCCTCTTTAAAGTTTTTACAAAAATATCAAAACTTTCCTCTTTTAATAACTTTACTGTAATAAAATAACAGGTAGCCCCTATCAATATTCCACCAAAAACCTTAACAATAACACTTTCAAAAAATCCTTTGAAAATATAAACTGCTATACCCATTAAAATAGATGCTAACAGAACCTTTGAAAAAGTTATCAAGATTTTTTTCAAATCTATAACGAAGTTAGATTTTAAATAAAGATATAAAGTTGTTGAGTATCCTACCATAGATGAAGCTAAAGCCAATCCGAAAACTCCCATATTCAGTATAAATCCAAAGAGTATAGCAAAAACTATTCCTACTATAACTCCGAATATTGTTGCATATAGAGGAGTTTTTGTATCACCTGTGGAGAAAAAGGCACTTTTAAAAGGTCTAGAAACTGCATAACCTAATAAACCTAATGAATATCCTATTAATGCTAAATTTGTAAATGTTGCGTCTGTATCTGTAAACTTTCCTCTAACAAGTAAAAGCTCTATTATCTCTTTCCCTAAAACAATCATTCCAACTGTTGCAGGTAAAGATATAAATACTGATAGCTGAATACCTCTATTAAAATCTGTTGTAAAGGCTTTAAAATCTTTGTTTGTGAAGTGTTTTGATAGAGAAACCAATAAAGCATTTCCTAAGCCTATTGCAAACACACCAATTGGAAGCTGGAATATTCTGTTTGCATAGTATAGGTATGAGATAGCTCCCCCAAGTAAGAATGATGCTATTATAGTATCTATAATAAAACTGAACTGATTAACTCCAAAGGAAGCAAAAGCTGGAGCTAATTTTTTTAATGTTTTTTTTATACTAGGATGAACTTTAAGTGTAAATCTAATTCTAAATCCTTCTTTAAAAAAGACAGGTATAAGTGTTATAACCTGTAGAAAACCGCCGAATAAAGCCCCGATAACTAAAGAATATATTCCTAAAGAGTTTGCAAATATAAATGCTGATACTATGAAAGACAGATTTAAAAGGGCTGGAGTGAATGCAGGAAGGAAAAATCTATCTTTCGTGTTCAGTAAAGCCATAAAAAAGGAAACTATACTAACCAGTATTAAATATGGAAGAAGCAATCGTATAAGATTTACTGTTTCATCAAATATACTTTTTTCTATAAAACCGGGAGCTAGTATTTTAACTACAAAATCGGCAAAAATTATTAAAGTTAAAGTTAAGAATGTTATAAATAAGATATAGTATGTAAATAAAGAGTTTATATATTCCTGAGCAGATTTTGGATTGTTTTTTAATTCTTCTGTATATATAGGAATGAATACTGCATTAAAGCTTCCCTCACCTAATAACTGTCTAAATGTATTTGGAAGTTTCCAAGCTATAAAAAATGCATCTGTTAGTGGATTTGCCCCAAAGAAAAAGGCTATAGTCGCATCCCTTAAATATCCTAAAATTCTACTAAAGAAGGTTGCTAAAGAAAAAGAAAGAGTGTTAGATATAAAACTTCCTTTTGACAATTTACAAAAAACCTCTAGTAATTATATATTTCTAATATCAATATAACTTCCACTTTCAAAAGAAGATATTTTATCTAACTTTGAAATAATCTTTTCCACTGCTTCCTTAGGACTGAATTTAGGAGCATTTTTAATCCTTTTTACAGAAGGAAACTTATTTTCATCGGCAGATAAAACGAACTTTTCTAACATTGGTGTAAGTATCAAACCGGGAGCTAAAGCTATAAGTTTTGTTTTTGACATCTCCCTTGAGTAAAGTTTTATAAGCATATTCAATGAGGCTTTAGATATTGAGTATCCATGCCATCCTCTATTACCATTGACTGAAGCTCCAGAGGATATAGCTATAATTAGAGGTATATCTATATTTAAATCAATAAAACAGTCTAGAATTAACTTGTTAGCCCAAACATTAACATTCATCATCCTTTCCATTTCATAAATAGGAGTGTCGTGAATATCTTTAAGCTCCGTAAGTAATCCTGCATTTAACCAAGCTATATCTATTTTTTTTATATCTTTCAATGCTTTTTCAGTAATGCTATATACTTTTTCCAATGCCTCTAAATCACAGTAATAAAACTTTAGATTTTTAAATTTTTCTAAATCTTCAGGTAAATGTCTACTTAAAGCTATAACATCATAATTCTTTTCTAAATAATACTCTGCTAAAGCCTTTCCTAAACCAGAGCCTATTCCTGTAATAAAAACAGTTCCCATCTGTCAAATATCCTCCTTTTATGAATGTGATTAAATTTAATAATTGTTAATTGCCCCAATTATATTTTTATTATCTTATAAATAT
>JALSPY010000025.1 GCA_026985705.1 Hydrogenothermaceae bacterium
TGTTTTCCCACTACCATTTGGACCAACAATTGCTATTATTTCTCCCTTTTTTACTGAAAAGGTTATATTCTCTAAAACTACCTTTTTCCCAAATTTAACTGTTAGATTTTCTACTTTTAAGGCTATATCTGTATTCATCTTTATATCCTTCAATTAAAATGTTTCAAATGTTTAATATGGTAATACAAATTTCCTACACTTATATTTAAAGCATTCGCTATATCTGGATTAGTTGTATTGTAATAACCTTGCTCTGCAAAAAGTTTACAAGCTGTTTTTTATTATTTCTAATTTTTTTCTCCTTTTTAGCAGCTCTTGGCAAACTTCCCTCCATATATATTTCTTATCCTATATATTTCTTATCGAAGCCTTTATCTTTAAAAAGTTAATCCATTTATCAATTCCTTCCCCTGTTTTTGTGGAAAGTAAAATAACATCGACTTTCGGATTTAATTTTTTTGTTTCCTCTACTACTTTTTCAATATTAAAATCAAAATAGGGTAAAAGGTCAATTTTTGTTATGAGTAGAAGGTCTGCTGACTTAAACATTACAGGATATTTTGCAGGTTTATCATCTCCCTCTGGAATGGAAAGTAAAACAACATTTATATGTGTTCCTATATCGTAAGAAGCTGGACATACAAGGTTTCCAACATTTTTAACAAAGACTATATCAAGTTCATTTAAAGGTAAATGATGAATACCTTCATGAACCATAAAAGCATCTAAATGACATGCTTGTCATGTTGTTATCTGATAAGCTGGAGCTCCCTTTTGTTTTATTCTTTCTGTATCTCTGTTAGTTTCTAAATCTCTCTCAATAAATCCAATTTTTAACTCATCGTTTAACATTGAAGAAAAAATCAAATATAAAAAATATCTGGCATAGAATTCTTTTGTTATAATAAGTGCAATTTGATAAACATTAACTTCTTCCCCTAAGATAGAATGACAAAAGGAGATTTTAATATAGAAAGTTATAAGAAAATTTTAGAGCTTATAGACAAAAAAACTATTTCCGGAGAGTTTTTAGCAAAGGAATTAAATATATCCCGTGTTGCAGTTTGGAAAAAAATAAAAAAACTTGAAAAGCTTGGTTATAAAATAGAGAAGTCTAAACAAGGTTATAAGCTTATCTCTAGACCTGACAAACTTCTTCCATTTGAGATTATCCCATATTTAAAAACAAAAGAATTAGGAAAGAGTTATATATACTTTGAAAAAATTAATTCTACAAATATATATATGAAGGAGAATAAAGAATTAGAAGACGGTTCTGTTGTAGTTGCTGAATTTCAAGATAGTGGAAAGGGAAGAAAAGGAAGAAGATGGATTTCACCTGCCTATAAAGGTTTATATTTCTCAATTTTACTAAAAAGAAGTATTCCAATTACTGATATATTAAAACTTTCATTATTTTTTAGTTTTGTTATAAGGAATGTTTTACAGAAATATATTTCAAATGAGATTTTTATAAAATGGCCTAATGATTTATATATCAATAATAAGAAATTTGGGGGGATTTTAATAGAGACAGAGATTGAAGGAAATGAAATAAACAGAATTATTGTAGGAATAGGAATAAATATAAATGCTACATATGAAGATTTAAAGCCTATTTCAGATATAGCCACATCCCTTTATATAGAGGAAGGAAAAAGTTTCAATCGTAAAGAGTTATTTATAAATATATTGGAAGAGATTGAAAGAAATATTTCTAATTTATCTTCTTCTGAAATAGTTAAGTCTATAGAAGATTGTTTGCTTTGGAAAAATCATAAAATAAAGGTTTTAGATGAAGACTTGGAAGGTATCCTAATAGGATTATCTGAAAATGGAGCTTTACTTTTGAAGACTGAGGAAGGTATTAACAAAATTTATTCAGGTGATTTATCAATAAGAAAATCCTGAAATTTTAACTAACTATTCACATTTTCATAAAAAATTTTTTAAATATATTTTAAACTTACTTTAAAATATGGAATGGAGAGGGAAAAATAGAGTTATTCTTTATGAATTTAGCTAATATACTAACAATATTAAGAATATTTTTAGTTCCCATTTTTATTATAAGTATAGGTTATAACAAACCTATCCTAGCTTTGATTATCTTTACAATAGCTGGCTTAACAGATGCTTTAGATGGGTTTGTTGCAAGAAAATTTAATCAGGAAACAATCTTAGGAAAGGTTTTAGACCCTATAGCCGATAAAAGTTTATTAATTAGCAGTTTTATATTTATATACAATTCAGAATTGGTTATAAAATTTCCATATTGGTTTGTGGTTATAGTAATAAGCAGGGATATATTCATCCTTCTAGGTAGCTCAATTATATATCTTTTAAAGGGAAGTTTAAAAGTTGAGCCTACTATTTTCGGTAAAGCAACAACATTTTTTCAGATATTATCAATAATTATAATTCTTATTGCTAATATAATATTCATCCCAAATTTTCTTATAGATTTTGTAATATACATTACAACTATGTTTACTATTATTTCTGCATTAACATATTTACAAAAAGGTTTAAAACAAATTTAGAGGAGTTAAGGAGAAAGAAATGGCTAAAAAAGATGAGTTTTTAAAAGCAATAATCTTATCTGCTGGTAAAGGAACAAGATTTAAATCTGAAAAACCAAAGGTTCTACATGAAATTTTAGGAAAACCTATGATTTTTTATGTTTCTTTAGCTGTTAAGTGGACTGCTCCTAAAGAAACCATATACATAGTTGGATATAAAAAGGAGCAAGTAATAAAAACCATAAACTGCAATGGTTGTAAGTTTGTTTATCAGGAAGAGCAACTGGGAACCGGTGATGCTGTAAGAAGAGCCAAAGAGTATTTTAAAGATTTTGACGGTTTAGTTTTAATAATTAACGGTGATATGCCTCTCGTTGAAGGAGAAACTTTAAAGAATGCAGTTAGATTTGTTGAGGCTTTAATAAGATATGAAGGTGCTTCACTTGAAAATTACAGAGGTTATAGAAATGAGAATGTAGCTGGAGCTGTGATAACTACACATATGCCAAATCCATTTGGTTATGGAAGGATTATAAAAGATAAAGAGCATAAGATAATAAAGATAGTTGAAGAAAAAGATGCTTCTCCAGAGGAAAAGAAAATAACAGAAGTAAACACAGGAATTTACATTTTTGTTGCCAAATATTTAGCTGAAGCTATAGATAAACTTTCAAATAATAACTCTCAAAATGAGTTTTATCTTACAGATGTTATACAAATTCTTAAAGATATGGGTAAAGATGTTTACAGTTTAGAACATCCAGACTATATACAGTTTCTAGGTGTAAACAATAGATGGGAATTAGCTCAAGCTGAAGATGTTTTAAGGAAGAAATATTTAAGTTATTGGGCTGTAAATGTTGGAGCTACTATTCATATGCCAGAAACAGTTTGGATAGAGTTTGATACAGATTTATCTAAAGATGTCGAAATATTCCAAAATGTTGTTTTAAAGGGAAATACAAAGATAGGAGAGGGCTCAGTTATAGAGCCTAACTGTATAATTAAAAATTCTTCAATTGGAAAAAATGTAAAAATCTTAGCTAACAGTATTATTGAAGATAGTGTTATTGAGGATAATGCAGTAATAGGACCTTTTGCTAGAATTAGGAATAATACAGTTGTTGGAGAAAATTCACATATTGGAAATTTTGTTGAGGTTAAAAACAGTAAAATTGGAGAAAATACATACGCAAAACATTTAACATATTTAGGCGATGCTGAGATAGGTAATAATGTAAATATAGGAGCTGGAACTATTACCTGTAATTATGATGGTTTTCAAAAACATAAAACAGTTATAAAAGATGGAGCTTTTATAGGTAGTGATACTATGTTAGTAGCTCCAATTACTATAGGAAAGGAAGCTATAACAGGCTCAGGCTCAGTTATAACAAAAGATGTTCCAGATAAAGCTTTAGCTATAGAAAGAAATCAGCAGAAGATTATTCCTAATTATGCTGATAAGAGAAGGAATAGAAAAAAGGTTTAACCTTTTCCTTTAATTTTTTCCTTTAAAAGCGTTAAAAAAATATCAAAATATTGTATACATTTTTCTACAGAGTTTATATCTAAAACTGCTGTTGTTCCCTCTGTTTCATGTGCTACCTGATTTCTATAATTTATTATTGAGTTTATATCTGCATCTTCTTTAGGGATAAATCTTGAATATCCATAATTTTCTTTTATTTTGTTTATGGATTTTTCTTCTATCTCTTCCCATAATTGAGGGTTGAATAAATCTTTCCAGTTTTTTAATTTATTAGTTTTTACTACTTTTTGCCTAAATTCTATATAGGTTTTACTTTTTATTTCTTTAGGTAGAATTATAAACAACATACTTTTTTCAAACTCTGCAACAAATTTCAAAGCTAATGCATCTTTTAAAATTTCTTCTAAAGTATCTCTTTTTTCGGGAGAAATAGATGTATCTTTCTTTAAATTTTTTAATATTTCTAAAATTTCACAGCTTTTTTTAAACCATTTTATTTTTTCACACATAATCTATATATTTTCCCTAAATATTTTGTCTAAATGCTCAAATCTCTCTTTCAGCTTTTTTTCATCAGTGCTTATTCGTGTAGTTTCTATAATGTTTCTATATTTTTTATCTTTAATGGCCTTATTGTAAATTTTCTTTAACTTATCCTTATCCAACTTTTTTAAATAGTGGAGTGTTAATGACATAAAACTATCTAAAATCTTAATATTAAATCTGTTTTTAAACTTATGGAAAGGTCTTTCACCTAATGAACTATAGGTTAAGTTTATCAATCTATCCAATAAATCTTTTAAAACCTCTTTTTTTTCTTTATCTAAATTGCTATTTTGTCTCATAAAATTATTTAATCTTTCTTTCATCGGTTCCCTAAAATTTCTCCAATTTTGAGAAAGATATAGCACTCTTAAAAGGATTTCTACATCTAATAGTTTAGGTTCAGGTTCTTTC
>JALSPY010000026.1 GCA_026985705.1 Hydrogenothermaceae bacterium
TTGAAGCTCCAAAATAAATCATAAAAAATCCTACAACAGTTGGAAATAGGGATAATAAAAACTTTCCAAGTTTTAGTTGATTGTCTGGAATTCCTATATTTATTAAAACTGGAATATTGCTATAAACTGCATATAAACCTATTAAAATAGTTAAAATGTAGATTATATAAATCATTTTTATGATGGGGGGAAAGAGCCCCCCTATATTGTAAATGAAGATATTACTCTTCTACAACTTCAGTGATTAATGCTCCTGAAGGACACTCCTCAGTGATTTCTAACGCTCTTTCAGCCAATTCTCCCTCTATAACAGCTCCATCACCACCTATTTCATCCTTAACTTTAGCTATTCCATCCCCGCTATCTTCATAAACTTCTGGGAGCTCATCGTAGCATAATGCACAAGCAGTGCATAAGTCTGGGTCAACAGATACTTTAACTTTCATTGTGTATTACCTCCTAAATTAATTTAAAATTCTCCTTTATAGTATAGAGTATACTAACTTTTATTTCAATAAAAATAAAACAGCATTTTATTTTTTTAATAAATCAATATTATATTTTTAAAGTAAAGTATATATTAAAAGCAAGGGAGAAATATGAATGATAGTCATATTTGATGTTGATGGAGTTTTGTTTGACACTTCTAAATCCTATCATCTTGCGATAATTGAAACTGTAAAGTTTTATACAGACAAAGAAGATATAAATAAAGATGACATTTTAGATATAAAGTTTAAGTTAGGGATAAACAACGATTGGGATGTTTCAGTTGCAGGTATTATTTATACAAAGGGAAATTTTGAACTAGACAGATTTTTAAAGGAGTTTAAAACTGCTTCTAAATCTACAGAAGAAATGTATAAATTTGGAAAGAGATACAATATAGCTCTTCCTGAATATAAGGAGCTCGTCGTTTATTTTGAAAATATTTATTCCTCTTTGAGAAAAAATGAGGAGATGATTATTTCTAAAGATACTTTAAAAAAAATTAGGGAAATAGCAGATATAACTGGAGTTATCACTGGAAGACCTTACGAAGATTTAGATTATTCATTTAAAAAGTTTAATCTATATCCTTTCTTTGATTATATAATTACAGATGATGATACTCCTCTCTCCTCTCAAAAAAAACCTTCATCTTATCCATTAAAACTTTTCTTTAAAAGATTTTCATATAAAGAGCCTTCTATATACATAGGAGATACAATTGCAGATAGGGATATGGTTAGAAATTACAATTCTGAAGAGAATAAGAATGTTAAGTTTGTTTTATTTGATAATCCTTTTATAAAAGATTACAAGGGAATAGAGTATAAAGTAAAAACAGGAGAGGAGCTTTTTAATCTTTTAGAAGATATAAAGGAAAAAAAGAAAAAGATTACTCAAAGTTAAATTCTGAAGGCTCTAATATCTGTGATAGTTCATGCTTAAAGTTTTCATTTATATCAACATAGAAGTCTGAATGAGCCATTATTTCAGCTCTAAAATCTTTACCAACAATTTCTAAAATTACCTCTTTGTCTCCCTTATATTTTTCACATAAAGCCTTTAATTTTTCTGCAACTCCATTTTTAGCCTTTTCTTCTGAAAGAATAAATCTTACAGTCCTTATTTGTTTGTTTAGATTTTCAACTGGATATATATCTAATGCATTCATTGATAGAGATATATTTTCACCTTCTTCATTTATATCAACTATACCTTCCACAACTACAATTCTATCCTCTTCTAAAAATGAAGTGTCCTCTAATTTTTCTATGAATACCCTAACATCTATAAATCCAGTTTCATCCTGCAAACTTAAAATTGCCATAGTTGAGCCACTTTTAGTTTTCTTCCTTTTAACACTTGAAATAACACCTGCAATTCTGACTTTATCTCCGGATTTTTTCTCAAAAAGTTTATCTATTTTTAAAACATAATTTTTTAATTCCTTTTCATAAGCTTTTAATGGATGTCCTGATAAATAGAAACCTAGAGCTTCCTTTTCATAACGGAGTTTTTCGCCTTCAGTTAAAGGCTCTCCTTTCTCATAAACAATTTCCGCCTTTTGAGGTTTTCCTATTAGGCTAAATAGAGATTTTGTTGTTTTTTTCTCTTTTGTCTTCTGTGTAGCCAGAGCTTTTTCAATATTTGCAAGTAATATTCCCCTATCAACTCCTGTAAAGTCAAAAGCACCAGCTTTTATAAGTTTTTCTAATACTCTTTTGTTAACCTTTTTACTGTCAAATCTTTCTGCTAAATCAAATATATCTGTGTAATTTCCCTTTTTCTTTCTTTCTTCCACTATTAATTTAGCGGTTTCTTCACCAACATTTTTTATTCTGGCAAGACCAAATCTTATTTTCCCTTTTCCTTCTATATTAAAGTTTGCTTCAGATTTGTTAATATCTGGTGGAAGTAGTTCTATCCCGAAATCCTTCATATCGTTAAGTATATTTAAGAATTTGTCATCATTCTTTTCTAAAGATAACTTAACTGTGAAGAATTCCTCAGGATAGTAGGTTTTTATGTATGCGGTCCAGTATGTAAGATAAGCGTATGCTGTAGAGTGGGATTTGTTAAATGAGTATGATGCAAACTTTTCTATATCTTCCCAAAGTTTTGTTATTTTTTCTTTATTAAATCCTCTTTTAACAGCACCATCTATAAATTTCTCTTTCATTTTTGCCATTAAATCAGCTTTCTTTTTCCCGATAGCTTTTCTTAATGTATCTGCTTCTGCCATTGAGAAACCGGATAGAATATTCGCCATAAACATTATTTGCTCTTGATATATACAGTTGTGGGAGATTATATCATTTGCAATAAAATTATGAGTTCCTTTTACTTCAATATCGTAAACATGCTCTTTTCCTACATACTCTATACTTTTAATTGGTATAAACCCTATATCCCCATCTAGAAGTTTAAACAGTTCTTCATCTTGTATTACTTTAGTAGCTTTTTCTATAACTTTTGTAGATACAAAATTACTTCTAATATTAAACAAATTATATCTCTGTATTCCCGTTAATCTTGAAAATTCTCTTCTGGAAATCTTTTCTTTAATACAGAAATTATTTACTTTTTCTAAAAACAGCTCTTTAGGATAGTAAGAACTAGCTTGGGAAGAGTTAATATCTCTATCCTTTTTATATGAAGTCATAAAAGGAATTATCCATTTCTTAAATTTATCTAAATCGTAGATGGTTATTTGATAAGCCGTTTTATCTAAGTAATAGCTTCTGTAAATACTAGCTTTTATTCCTAGTTTAAGTAATAAAGAGTAAATTCCATAAGCAATATCTTTGGATATAGTTTTAATGTAAGCTAATTCTTTTCCAATATAGCCATCACAATCCCAATAATATGCTAAAAATTTAGCTGTATCTACTTTATTTAAAGTAAATACGAAATCTGGAATGAATTTTTCAGATGATTTTTTATTGAAAAGTTTTAAATCTTTAAACCAATTGATAAGTCTATTACTGTGATAACTGTCTCTATTCTTACTGAATACATATACATTCCATACATTTCTTTTTCTTTTAATTTCTTTAAATCTGATATTATCAAATGCATTTCTTACAGCTTTTTTAAATTCTTCAATTAGTTTAATATCCTTATTTACAAATGCTATAGAGCTTTTTCCAAGATAACCATCAGCAAGTAAATAAGCTAAAATTTTTAATTTGTTTTCATCATAATCTTTACCTTCAATATCAATATTTGTAGGAACAGCTAATAAATCTTTATCTAATGAAAGCTCTTTAACTTCTTTCCAACCAAAAGGAGTTAAAAATTTATGGTCAGCAGTAGCTTTTATTTCAAGCCCATTTTGAAGGGTTATTTTATACACATCTTTTATACCATTATCAAAGCAATATGTGATTTTAGCTTTTTTTAATTTGTTAGTCTTTAAATCTAAAGATAAAACTTCTTTACCTATTAAATTATTTTCAACTATATCCTTTATAGTTTTTTTAGAGCCATCTGACAATGTTATTAATGTATCACCTGTTAAACAAAGTCCGTAAGTTTCCTCTAGTATATCTTTAACTTCCTCAAAAGGATACTCTATAGGTTTTCTACCATGTTTCCTGTCAATAAAGTCATCTACCATTCCAGACATTAAAGGTCCCGGTCTGAATAATGCTAAAATAGCTATAATCTCATCAAATTTATCTGGTTTTAGTCTCACAAGTAGATTTTGCATTCCTTTACTTTCAAGCTGAAAAACTCCATTTGTTTTGCCTGACTGAAGAAGCTTATAAACATTAGGGTCATCTATAGGTAATTCTAAAAAGTTAATATCTATACCTCTCCTTTCCTTTATAAGTTTTCTCATATAATCTAACTCTGTAAGAGTTTTCAGTCCTAAGAAGTCCATTTTTACTAAACCTAGCATTTCCAAAGTTCCCATATCAAACTGGGTTGCCTTTGTTCCATCTTTATCAACATATACAGGAACATACTCCTCTAAATCACCGGGAGCTATCACAACTCCAGCGGCATGAATTCCTGTATGTCTTGCAGAGCCTTCTAACTTCATAGCAAGGTCTATAAGCTCTTTAACCCTTTTATCTGTCTCATAAAGTTTTCTAAACTCTGGGTTTTGCTCCAGATTTTCCTTTATAGAAAGTGTTGAGCCTTGAACAGGTCCCGGAAGTATCATTTTTGCTATTCTGTCTGCTTCTTTTGCAGTAAATCCTAATGTTCTAGCTACATCTCTTATAACAGATTTTGATTTCATAAAGTTGTAGGTTATTATCTGGGCTACTGCATTTTCACCATACTTTTTCTTAACGTAATCTATAATCTTTCCTCTGTTTTCCTGACAAAAATCAACATCTATATCTGGCATAGAAATTCTTTCAGGGTTTAAAAATCTCTCAAAGATTAAACCGTGTTGCAATGGGTCAACATCCGTTATTCCTAATGCATATGCAACAAGTGAGCCAGCCGCACTCCCTCTACC